>JACCYD010000168.1 GCA_013696695.1 Deltaproteobacteria bacterium
AGTCTTGACGCCGGCAAATCCGAGCTCGACATCACCGGCGGGTGGGAGCGGCGGCCGATCCTGTGCTCCGACCACGATGCCCGGTGCGAGCTCGTCGTCGATCACCTTGACCGCACCCGGCTGCGCAGGTCGCTTCTCCGACGGCCGGCTCGGCGCGATTGCGATCGGCTCGACGGACGCGCCTGCCGCGGCTTGCGCGCCTGGCTCCCGCGACTCCTGTCGCGCAATCGCCCCAAGATCGAGATATCCGAGATCGCCGAGCTGGGCGATCACGTTGCGAATTTCTACCGCTGTCGGCAGCAGGCCGAGCTCTTCCTTCGCCCACGTGATGAGCTGGGGAACGTCCCGCTGGCCATCCATGCCGCAGGCGATCGAGAATTCGAGCTCGTAGAACCGGAACATGCTCCCGGTATCGGGATCCATGACGTCGACGAACTTCGAGCCGTTATCCTCGAGCGGCTCGGCGAGGAGATGGTCCTGCCGAAACCGTGGCCGCGTAAATGCCTCGGCGCCGGTAGCTTGCATCATCCGCCCTTTCGAAGCTCGGTAAGCACGAGCTTCGCGACCGCCTTCAGCGTATCGAACACGCCGATCCCCTTCGGCGCCACGGCTTCGTAGCTCGGCACCTTCGTGGGGTTCAGCGCTTCCTCGAGCTCCGCGAGTGGGATCGCGTTCGGCAGGTCGCGCTTGTTGTACTGCACGACATAGGGGAGCTTGTTGAGATCGTAGCCTTGCTCCTGGAGGTTGGAGCTCAGGTTCTCGAGCGACTCGATGTTCGCTTCCATGCGTTCCAGCTGCGAGTCACCGACGTACACCACGCCGTCGACGCCCTTCAGGATCAGCTTACGACTCGCGTCGTAGAACACCTGACCGGGCACCGTGTAGAGGTGGAAGCGAGTCTTGAATCCCCGGATCTCACCGAGCGAGAGCGGCAGGAAGTCGAAGAACAGCGTGCGCTCGGTCTCGGTGGCGAGCGAGATCATCTTCCCTTTCGCCTCGGGATTGGTCTTGTTGTAGATGTACTGAAGATTCGTAGTCTTCCCGCACAGCCCTGGACCGTAGTAGACGATCTTGCAGTTGATCTCGCGCGATGAGTAATTGATGAAGCTCATGGCGCCTAATCGTTGAAAAGGTTGTCGATGTCGTCGTCGGTGATCTCGGAGAACACTGACGGCTGGCCAGAGCCTGCAGCGCTCTTCCGGACCATGACTTCGAGGGTTACGGTGAGCTCGGCCGCCGCCTTGCGGACGCGCAAGCGCACCAGACCGAGGGAGCTGCGCTCGTCGAACAACACGACGAGAATGACGCGCTGCCCGACGATCGAGATGTGATAGTTCGTCTTCTCGCCCTCGAGGAACTGGCCGGCGAATTCCTTCTCCGCCAGCAGGGAGGCGATGCCACCCGTGGCCGCCACGTTACCGGCGGTGAGCGAGGAGAGCGACGTCACGTCGAGCTCCTGGACGTCACCCGCGGAGGCGATGGCCTGCCCGTTCTTGTCGATCACGAGCACCGCTCGCGCATTCGAATCTCGATGCAGGGTCTCGCAGATCCGATTGATCTGCTGAAGCTCCTCCTCGTACATCACGAGCTGTTGGATCATCGCGCCATGGCTCCTTGACCGGCAGTCCACGCACAGAATGTGGACCCCGCGTCGTCGAGTTCACGGTACCAACCGCCTGAGCTTCAAACAACCTTTGCGCCCTACTAAGTCGGCGCAACCCTAGGATTCGAAGCCCCGTAGTGTGCGGCTACTGTGCGGCTACGGTGCGGCTACATCGTCGCCCGACCGGCGAGGGCACGCGCGATCGTCGCCTGATCCGAATACTCCAGCTCTCCACCCACCGGGAGTCCGGTGGCAATGCGGGAGACCCTGACGCCCAGTGGCTTGATCGTCCTGGCGATGTACATCGCGGTGGCCTCGCCATCGACCGACGGCGAAGTCGCGAGAATGACTTCCCGAACGTCCGGTCCGAGCCGCCTGACCAGCTCGGCGATCCTCAGATCGTCCGGCCCGATTCCTTCGAGCGGCGACAGCAGGCCATGCAGGACGTGGTAGCGGCCGCGAAAATGACCACCCCGGTCGATCGCGATCAGATCCGATGGGGTCGCGACCACGCAGATCAGCTCGGGATCCCGGCGCGGATCGCTGCACAAGGTGCAGGGGTCCGCCTCGGTCATGTTCATGCAGATCGAGCACAGCCGGATCTTGTCGGTGACATCGACCAGCGCTTGCGCGAGATCCTTCACCTGCTGGCGGTTGCCGCGGATCAGATGAAACGCGAGCCGCGTTGCGGATTTCTCGCCGATGCCCGGCAACCGGGCGAGCTCCTGAACCAGCCGGCGGATCGGATCCGCCATCAGTGCACCATCGACTTCCGCATCGAGCCGCTCACTCGATCAGAACATGCCGGGGATGCCGCCCGGCATGGCGCCGCCGAGCGGCCCCATGATCGCCGCCATTTTCTCTTTGCTGGTCTCGCGCACCTTGGTGGCCGCCGCGTTGATCGCCGCGGTCACCAGATCTTCGAGCATGCCGATGTCGGCCGGATCGACGACCGACTTGTCGATCTTGATGCGAACGACTTCGAACTGCCCGTTGACGGTGGCGGTCACCATGCCCCCACCGGCAGCGCCATCGCACTCCATCTTGGCGAGCTCTTCCTGGGCGC
>JACCYD010000169.1 GCA_013696695.1 Deltaproteobacteria bacterium
GCTCGGGCGCGCCGAGGTCGTCGGCGTGTTGCCGGACGACAAGGTCGAGGTGCGTGTCGGATCGATGCGCGCGATCGTGCCGCTCGCGGAGACGCTGATGGATTCGCATCGCCAGGCGCGGCGAGCGGATCGCGAGAAGGAGGCCGCCGTGCCGGGTGCGCCGACGCTGGCGGGCATCGGCATCCCGCCGGGCTTGCTCGGCGACGCGCCGCAACAGACGCGGGGCGGCGCGCGCACGATGGACACCACGGTCGATGTTCGCGGCAATCGCGCCGATGAGGCGGTGTCCGCCGTCGATCGGTTCCTCGACGAGAGCCTGCTCGCGAGCCGCGACACGATCTTCATCATCCACGGCCATGGCACCGGTGCGCTGCGCACCGCCGTGCGTTCTCACTTAGCCGGTCACGGCGCGATCCAGACGTTCCGCGCCGGCGAGCCGAATGAAGGCGGCGACGGCGTCACCGTCGCGTTCCTCAAGGGCTAGGGAGCCACGACGAGAAAGGCCGCGCGATACCAGGTGTCCTTTTCCTTGATCGCCGGCAGATTGCCTCGCAGCTTCTCGCTGATCGCTTCGATGCACTTGACCGCATTGTCGCGCTCGACCGAGCCGATGCCGTCGAGGTTGTCGCGCACCAGCGTCGTCGTGCCGTCGGGCGGCATGCCGCGGCGCACGGGCACCGCGGTGTTGCCGGCGGTGCGCGGGCCGCCCTTGGTGATCGTGACCTCGAGGATCAACCCGGTCTGCTTCGCCATGCACGCGCGCATCTGCGGCATCACCTTGCGAGCCGCCACGCGTGCGGCCGCGACGTCGAGCACCGCGTTGCCGCCGCGCTTGTCGACGTACTCCGGCAGCTCGGCGCCCTTGAGCTCGCGCAGGTGCTCCTCGGCGCGCTTGCGCCACGGCGAGTCCCGCGCGACCGCCAGGAAGCGCCGGAAGTAGACGACCGAATACTCGGGCCGCGGTGGATCGAAGTACGCGCCGGCGAGCCCCTGCAGATACTCGGACTCGCCGGTGCCGAGCAGCGGCATCGCCGGGTTCTTGAGCAGCGTCATCTCGCGATCGCTCGAGCGGCGCGCGCCATCCTCGGTGCGCCCCTCGATCGCCAACCGCCCGGCCTCTGCCGCCAGCGCCGGCTTGCGCGCGCGATCGTACGCGCCCATCAGCAGCCACCGCACGAGCGGCAGCGCGACGTCGGTCTGCTCGCCCGCCGACTCGAGCGCCGCGATCGCCTCGTCGAGCTTGCCCATCGCGATGCGCACCTCGCCGAGCCGCACCCAGACTTCACCGCTCACGCCGCCGGCCGCCGCCGCATCGGCGAGGGTCTTCTCGGCATCCGCGAGCTTTCCGGCCCGCGCCTGACACAGGCCGAGCTTGCGCCGCAGGTCGCCGAGCTGCTTCGCATCGGGATCGTTCCGCTTGATGCGCAGGATCGCGTCGGTGTAATCGGCCGCGCAGCCCATCCAATCCTTCGTGGTCGTATGCGCATCGCCGCGCATCCGATACGCGCGTGGATCATCCGGCAGCAGCTTGATCGCCTCGCCGAGCTTGCCCGCCGCTTCTTTTGCGGAATCGATCGACCGATCCTCGAGCGCGGTCTGCGCCTCGGCCAGCAGATCCTCGTACGGCTTGCGCTGCGGGTTGGTCGCCTTCTCCCACAGGTTCGACTTCTTCGCGTCGTCCTCGTCCTTGTCGACGGGCTCGGGCGGATAGCGCTTCGACTGCGCGAGCGCATCCCCCGCAGTGGCCAGGCAAGCCAGTACCATCAGGGAGCGAAACACGAGGCCAGTGTGACACGGGTTTTCAAACAGATCGAAGGGGTAACCAGAATCGACAGCGAGGTCGCGGCCGCGACGTGCCCCTAGGCTCTACTTGCGTAGCTTCGGCGTCGGCTTGTTGCCGAGATCCGGCACCGGGATCTCGAAACGAATGTTCCTGCGCGCCAGCAGCTTGTCGAGGCGCTCCTTCGCGCGCGGCTGGAACTGCGGATGCGCGCCGCTGCGAATGAACAGGCGCCAGTGTTCGATCGCGAGCACGGTCTCGCCGAACGCCTCGTGACCGAGCGCGAAGTAGTAGTGCTCTTCGCCCTCGGGGACGAAGAACACGTTCTTGCTCTCGAACTCGATCTGGAAGTTGTTGAAGTTCTCGACGCCGAGCTCGCGAATCAGGCGCAGCGCTTCGGGGCCGCGCTCGTCGCGATCGAGGGCGACGGCGAGGCCGAGCAGGGTGGAGCCGCGCGCGCCATAGCGGCGGGCGACCTCGTAGGTGTCGATCGCCTTCTCGATCTGGCCGAGCATCATGTGGGTCTCGGCGAGGTTGCCGAGCACGAGCACGCGCCCGCCTTGATCGAGGCGGAGCAGGCCATCGTCGCGATCGAGGAGCGCCTGGTAGTCCTTCGCGGCGGCTTCGAGGAGCGCCTTCGGGTTCGGCATCGTGCCGACCATCTTGGTGCGCAGGATCGCGCGCGCCATCAACAGCTGGTTGATGCGTGGATCGAGCGGCGCGAGCGCTTCGAAGGTGTCCCAGGCCTCGAGGGTGTCGCGACCACGCGCATCCTTCGCCTTCGCGCCGCACGTGATCGGCGGGACGCTGAAGCCGCCCTGGCGATCGCAATCGAAGAAGAACGAGTACAGCAGCGAGCCGATGCGGAAGTGTGGCTCCGCTGATCGCGGCTTCGCCTTGGCGGCCGCCCGGTACGCCTCGGCGGAGATCTCGACCTGCCGCAGCGTGGTCGCCATCGAGTTGCTCTGCGAATTGGCCGCGACGGCGGCGTCGTCGCCCTTCTGCATCAGCGCGTCGTAGACGTCGGTGACCGGCTCGGGCTCGACGGCGCGCTTCCAGACGTCGCCACTCGCCGACGAAGTTGACGCGATCAGGAGAGCGATGAGGATCGAGCGCTTCATTTGGTCTTGAGCTGGGTGGGTTTGATCGTCGGGTTCGCGCGGCGCTGCGCGTCGATCGCGGCGATGTGGTCGAGCGCGCGGGCGCGCCACGGCGTGTCGCCGCTCGCGGCGTAGAGGGCCCACTCGGCACGCGCCTCGATGTACTCGCCGAGCGATTCGTAGAACAGCGCGAGGTAGTAGTGCTGATCCTCGCCGGGGACGAAGCGGAAGCGCACCAGCTGCTGCTGGAGCTGCGTCGCGTACATCTGGCTGAGGGAGGCCTGCATCTTGTCGAGGGTGGTGAACGCGGCGGCGCGCTGTTCGTCCCGATCGTAGAGCACCGCGAGCGCGAAGGCGACCAGCGCGGCTTCGGGATTGAAGTACGGAATGCTCGACGGCATCACGCGCGAGAGAACTTCTGTGGCGGCGGCCAGCTCGCCGCGCTCGGAGAGGGCGGTGGCGAGATAGACGAGCCACTCGCCATTGCCCATCAGCGAGCTGGTGCCTTGCGCGTAGCGGAGCCAGCGGATCGCGGCATCGCGATGACCTCGGCGAAGCTCGAGGGCGCCGAGCCGGCCGGTGACCTCGGCGCTCGCGCGGTCGGCGCCGACGAGTCGCACGCAGGTTTCGAGGGCATCGATCGCCTCGCGCGTCTTCCCGATCTCGTCGGCGGCGTGGCCGAGGAGGGCGAGCACCTCGGTGTTCTCGGGCGACAGACGGCGGGCTTCGCGCAGCAGGTGGTACGCATCGCGGAAGAACGCCTCGCGATGATCGACGGCCCACTCGGCATCCATGCCGCGCTCGGGGCGGCTCATCGCATCGCGGGCTTTGCCGAGGAGATTGGCGACGACGGCGCCGTGTGGCTCGATCGCGCGCTGCCACAAATCCGGGGCCGGTTCTGGAGGTGCGCGGTGGGGACGGCGCGGCCGGGCGTCGGCCAGGCCAGCACACAGAAGCAGCACCGTCAGGCACGCCAACCGCACGAGCCTGAGTATGCCGGCCACATCCCCGGTCTGCCAGGCGGGAGACGACCGTGAGGACAACACCTGGCACCGCCGTACGGCAGCGTCAGGCAAATCAGCCGATCACGCGTCTGGGGGTTCCACCTCGGGGCCTGGTCCCCCTCCGGGATCGTTGCGTTTGGGACTGATTCTACGCAGTTGCGCGCTGTCTGGCAGTGGCCTATCGCTTGCTGAGCTGGATCCCGTGGATCGAGGAGTCATCGCGACCGCGGAAGAGCTGTTCGAGTCCCGGCACTACCCGAGCGTGGTGGCGCTGGTCTCGGACGCCCTCGAAGCCGAACCCGACTGCATCCCGATGATGCTGATCCGGGCCCGCGCCCATATCGCGCTCCGCCGCGATCTCGACGCCCAGGCAGACCTGCGCGACATCATCCGGCTCGAGCCGCAGTGCGGCCTCGCGTACCGGTTGCTGGGCGAGCTCGCCGCGCGCCGCGACGAGAACGAATCCGCCGCCATCTTCTTCCGCGAGGCGATCCGCCTCCAGCCCGACGATCGCGAAGCCGCCGACTGGCTGATGATCGTCGATGCCTCGATTCGACCGACCAAGAAGCTCCAGGCGGTCGCCGCGGTTCGGTTTCCTCGTGCGCAATCGCCGCGCATCGCGCCGGCACCGATCGCAGTGCCGCAGCCTGCGCCCGATTACGACGACGATCCGAACGAGACGATCGAAGCCCGCCCGCAGCGCCTCGGGCGCGGTACGTATTCACCGTCCGAAGGCGACGAGCGCCCGACCAAGCCGTTCGCGCGTGGCAGCAAGGCCGATGGCGAGCAATGGAAGGCGAGGGCGTTCCCGCTTCCGGCTCCCGCGACGCTGCCGCAGGCTCCGCCGCAGAGCACGCTGACCGGTCGTCCGCCGACGTTGCCGCCGGCACGCCCGGCTCCCAAGCTCGCTCCGTCTCCGTCGCGTCCGATGACGCGCGGCCCGACGCCCGAGCTTCCGGGCTTCGGCGACTACCTCGTGACCACGGGCATCCTGACCCGCGAGCGTCTGCGGGCCGCACAGGCCTACCAGCGCTCGATGCGCGTTCAGCTGTCCACCGCGATCGTGACCCTCGGCCTCGCAACCCCGCAGCGCATCGAATGGGCGGCCGTCTCGCACCAATCGCAGCTGGCGCGTAGTCAGTAGGCCAGGCATTCGACGTAACGCGCGGGGTCTGCGAAGATCCCGACATCGACCCGCGCCTCGTCAACGCGATCTCCACTCCCAGCATCAGGAATGAGGCGCTGGAGCTGGTGCGCCTCGCGTTGCTCGCGCTGGCCGCGCTCGACAAGGTCGACGACTCGCTCTACGACCGGTTCGTCGCCAATCGCGCCTCGAAGGAGGATCCGGACACCGCCGCGGTGAGCCTCTACGACCTGTGGAACGACACGTTTCGCACGCCGCTGCTGCTGCTCGCGTACTGCCGCAAGCTCGACAACGCCCGCATCAAGAAGCGCCCGACGAGCGTGATGACCGCGCTCGACCCCGACGCCGAGGTCGAGGACGAGGACGAGCTCGGCGACCTCGAGGGGCTGATGGTCGTCGAGGACGAGGAGCTCGTGCTCGGCGCCGACGACATCGGCGATCTGGTCGCGGGCCTCGGCAATGAACCGAAGCGCAGCGATGCGGAGCGCTGGCACGACGCGATCGAGAAGATCGGCGGCATTCGCTACGCCCTGGCCGGCCAGACCGACGATGCGACCGAGCGCATGGAGGTCGCGATCGGCTCCGGCCACGCGAACCACGTGCTCGGCCTGCTCGACGAGATGACGAGCACGTGGAACGAGGGCATCCACGCGCTGGTGATGGCGGTGTACGAGGCGTTCGTGCCCGACGCCGATCCGGGCAGCGTCGTGCCCGCGTACAAGACGACGCTGCGGCGCGCGCTGATGGTGCGGCGCGCGATCGCGGGGCTGTTCGCCGAGCTCGCCCCGATCAACGACGTGCTGCAGGCCGCGGAGCGCAAGCGCCACGCGGAGGCGCTCGTCGAGCTGTCCAACAAGCTCCACAACTTCGTGCTGTCGGACTTCTGCCGCTCGATGCGCGCCGCCGATCGCTGGGAGCTGACGCAGTTCGATCAGCGGCTCGAGGCGGAGGAGCTCTCCGCCGCCAAGCTCACCGCGGAGGGGCTCGTGAAATATCTCGAGTCGCTCGGCGTGGTGAACCAGCGCGAGGTGCTGGTCGAGCACGATCGCCGCGTCGTCGTCGAGGTTCGCGAGGCGCTGACCGTCGGCCGCGAGCTGGCGGAGCTGTCGGCGCGCACCGCGCACGAGATCATCGTCAAGGCATGCGAGCAGGCGCAGGCCTTGCTCGGTCGCGCCACGCACCTCGACGCGTTGCTCAAGCGGCTGCGGGCCGCCGCCCAGGCCTCGAAACCGGCGCAGAACACCCAGCTGCTCGAGTGGCTCGACGAAGTGCTCGCTGCCACCGGCCTCTAGCTATCCGGCTCGGGTAGCGATCGAGCGCAGATCGTGGGCACCTTGCGAGATCCTCGCAGCGCGTCGGTTTACGCTGCGCCGATCGGATGACGACCAGCGATAACGACGAAGACCGCCGCATCGACGAGGACCAGCGGCGCGTTCGCAACTGGCGCCGGTGGGGCCCGTACCTGCCCGAGCGGCAGTGGGGCACGGTCCGCGAGGACTACTCGGAGTGGGGCGCGTGCTGGGATTACTTGCCGCACGATCACGCGCGCAGCCGTGCGTATCGCTGGGGCGAGGATGGCCTCCTCGGCATCACCGATCGCCAGTGCCGGATGTGCTTCGGCCTCGCGCTGTGGAACGGCAAGGATCCGATCCTCAAGGAGCGGTTCTTCGGCCTCACCGGCAGCGAAGGCAACCACGCCGAGGACTGCAAGGAGCTCTACTACTACCTCGACGCTACGCCGACGAGCTCGTACCTCAAGGGGCTCTACAAGTATCCGCAGCGCGAATATCCGTACGGCAAGCTCGTCGAGGAGAACCGCCGGCGTACGAAGGCCGACCGCGAGTACGAGATCGAGGACACCGGCGTGTTCGACGACGGGACCTACTGGGACGTCGCCATCGAATATGCGAAGGAAGGTCCCGACGACATCCTCATTCGCATCACGATCACGAACCGCGGCACCAACGCGGCGACGCTGCACCTGTTGCCGCAGGTGTGGCTGCGCAACACCTGGTCGTGGAATCGCCACGGCGAGGGCTACGATGCCAAGGGCGAGATCGATCGCGTCGGCACCTCGGCGGTGCGGATCTCGCAACCGACGCTCGGGCGCTACCGGCTCGCGGCGGAAGGTCATCCGGATCTGCTGTTCACCGACAACGAGAGCAACACGCAGAAGCTGTGGGGCTTCGCGGGCGCGCCGTACTCGAAGGATGCGTTTCATCGCCGGGTCGTCGAGGGCGAGACCGATGCCGTGAACCCGACGTTCACCGGCACCAAGGCCGCGATGTGGTACCAGCTCGCGGTTCCCGGCGGGCAGAGCAAGGTGATCCGGCTGCGCCTCGCGATGGAGAGCGTGTGGCCCGAGCAGCCGTTCGCGAAGTTCGACGACATCGTCGCGAAGCGCGTCGCCGAGGCGAACCACTATCACGGCAAGGTGCGCAACACGCCGATGACGCCCGAGGAGCGGAGCGTCGTGCGGCAGAGCGACGCCGGGCTCGTGTGGTCGCGAAAGTTCTATCACTACATCGTCGAGCACTGGCGCGAGGGCGATCCGGGGTTCCCCGTGCCGCCCGCGGGTCGCCGCAATCGCGGCTGGGACAATCTGTGGGCGCGGGATGTGATCGCGCTTCCCGATGCGTGGGAGTACCCGTGGTTCGCCGCGTGGGACCTCGCGTTCCATTGCGTCGCGATGGCGCGCTTCGATCCGCACTTCGCGAAGCAGCAACTGCTGCTGCTGTGTCGCGAGTGGTACATGCACGCGAACGGGCAGCTGCCGGCGTACGAGTTCGCCTTCTCCGACGTCAACCCGCCGGTCCACGCGTGGGCGGTGTGGCGCGTCTACCAGCTCGGCGCCGAAGCCGGTCATGGCGAGGATCGCGAGTTCCTCGAGCGCGCGTTCGACAAGCTGCTCGTCAACTTCACCTGGTGGGTCAATCGCGAGGATTCCGAGGGCGATAACCTGTTCACCGGCGGCTTCCTCGGGCTCGACAACGTCGGCGTGTTCGATCGCGGGCAACCGCTGCCGGGCGGCGGCACGCTGATCCAGGCCGATGCGACGGCGTGGATGGCGTTCTATTGCACGACGATGATCGAGATGGCGCTCGAGCTGTCGAAGACCGAGCCGCATTATGCGGATCTGGCGCTCAAGTTCTTCGAGCACTTCGTCGCGATCGCGAAGGCGACCAACGAGCTCGGTGGCGCAGGGCTGTGGGACGAGGAGGACGGCTTCTACTACGACCAGATGCGCAAGCAGGGCGGGCCGAACCAGATGCTGCGGCTGCGCTCGATGGTCGGCCTGGTCCCGCTGTTCGCGGCGGCGTCGCTCGACGACGATCAGCTGAACCAGCTGCCGGTGTTCCAGAAGCGACTCGCGTGGTTCTTCGAGAACCGGCCGCAGCTCGCGCGCTCGATCAGCGTGTCGCTCGACCTCGAGCATCAGCAGCGCCTGCTCGCGATCCCGAATCGCGAACGCCTCGCGCGCGTGTTGAAGGTGATGCTCGACGAGAACGAGCTCCTGTCACCCTACGGCATCCGCTCGCTGTCGAAGGCACACGGCGGCGCGCACCCGTACGTCCTCGAGGTCGCCGGGGTCCGCTACGACGTGCACTACGCACCCGGCGAATCGACGACGAGCACGTTCGGCGGCAACTCGAACTGGCGCGGCCCGATCTGGTTCCCGATGAACTACCTGCTGATCGAGGCGCTCAAGCGCTATCACCACTTCTTCGGAGATGGGTTCTCCGTCGAGTGTCCGGTCGGCAGCGGCAAGACGATGAACCTCGCCGAGGTCGCCGAGGAGCTCGAGCGCCGGCTGGTCAGCTTGTTCCTTCCCGATGCCACGGGGCAGCGACCGTGCCACGGCACTGATCGCCGGTACGCCGACGACCCGGCGTACAAGGACCTCGTGCTGTTCTACGAGTACTTCGACGGAGACACCGGTCGCGGGTGCGGGGCGAGCCATCAATCTGGCTGGACGGCGCTGGCGAGCAACATCATGGAGCGCGTCGCGTTGGCGCGTATGGGGCGAGATAACAAATGACGAGCGAAGCGAGTCGCAAAGAGGGCTTGAGACAATGACCGAGTGGCTCGAGACCGACGGGCTCGGCGGCTTCGCGATGGGGACCAACGACTGGATCCGCACGCGCCGCTATCACGCACTACTCCTTGCCGCCACGGCACCACCGGAAGGGCGGATGGTGCTGGTCACCGATCTCGAGGTGTTCGTCGAGACGGCGAGCGGCCGCTACGGGC
>JACCYD010000182.1 GCA_013696695.1 Deltaproteobacteria bacterium
CACGAGCAGCTGCTTGATGACGCGGTATCTCGCGCAAGGCGCGCACGGTCAGCTCGAGTTGCTCGGTAAAGCCGAGAAGATCGAGGACGTGATCAAAAATCCCGACACGCCGACGCGCACCGCGATGCTGCTCGCCGCGATCCCCGAGATTCGCAAGTATGGTCGCTCCTACGGGCTCTCGATCAAGCGCAACTACA
The DNA here is from genome assembly GCA_013696695.1 of Deltaproteobacteria bacterium. Lineage (GTDB taxonomy): Bacteria > Myxococcota_A > Polyangia > Haliangiales > Haliangiaceae > JABFXX01. Next base: position 198 of record JACCYD010000182.1, read on the forward strand.
AGCACTACGTGTGGCTCGGTCGGCCGGCCGCGGTGTGGTTCGTCGGTGCGGCGGATCCACTCGCGTTCAAGCCGCTGCGCTGGTGCTTCCCGATCGTCGGCTGCTTCGCGGGCCTCGGCTGGTTCGACGAGGACGAGGCCGTCCAGCAGAAGCTCGCGCTCGAGCGCAAAGGCTACGACGCGATCGTGCGCCCGGCCGGCGCCTACTCGACCGGCGGCTGGTTCCCCGATCCGGTGCTGTCGTCGATGCTGTCGGGTGGTGACGACGCGTATCCGTCGCTCGCGAACGTCGTCCTTCACGAGTCGGTGCACGCCACCGTATTGGTCCCGGATCAGCCGTTCTTCAACGAGAGCTTCGCGTCGTACGTCGCCGACGTGCTCACCGATCACTGGGTCGAGATCCACTTCGGCCGCGGCTCCAAAGAAGAGCTCGCGTGGACCCTCGGCCAGGCGCTGCATCTGCCGCGCGCCGCACGCCAGCTCGAGACCTATACCCAGCTCAAGAAGCTCTATGCCTCGTCGCTGCCTCGGGACAAGAAGCTGCTCGAGAAGGCCCGGATCATCGACGAGCTGGTCGCCGACCTGCGGATCCGCCGGCGGCCGAACAACGCATCCCTGACCGAGACCCGCGTCTATAACGGCGGGCTGGCTCCACTCATCGAAGCGCACCGGGCGTGCGGCGATCTCCGCAAGCTCGTGCTCGCCGGACGCACGATCAAGCGTGAAGATTTCCAGAAGAAACTGCAGGACGACCTGACCTCGATCGGCAAGGTCCTCGCCGAGCGCTGCAAGACCATCACGGAGTAGCCACCTCCTGCGCGGCTGTACAGGTCTCCGCCCGAAACTGGCTCCATGTCCACCGGATCCGCAGGATGGGGATCCACTCTGATCTCGGGGGTTGCTGATGCGTTTTCTCGTCGTCGCGCTGTGCCTGCTGTTTGCCACGTCTTCGTCGGACGCGAAGCCGCGCAAGAGTCAGTCGGGCAGACGCGACCGCGACAGACAGGTCCGCCCGGTCGACGTCGCGATCCACGACGACGCCCCCAGGACACGCCGGCGCAAGAGCCGCGAGCTCGAGAGCACGCCGCAATCGTTCGGCATGCCGTGGAACGGTCACCTGCGAAATCCGGTGCGGCTCCGTCTCGTTGACGGCGCCTATATCCGCCGGCCGTATCGCGCGTTCGGCACGCGCACCACGGTCGAGTTCACCAAGCGCGCGATCGAGGAGACCCTCGAGCTGCACCCGAAGGCGCACGTCCTCGCGGTCGGCGATCTATCGGCGCAGTTCGGCGGCCCGGTCAGCGATCACGCCTCGCATCAATCGGGCCGCGATGTCGACCTCGGACTGTTCTACAAGCGCAAGCCCGTCGGTTATCCCAACGCGTTCCTCGACGGCACCGAGGCCAACCTGGACACGCCCGCGATGTGGACGCTGATCAACAAGCTGACGAACACCGCGACCAAGAACGGTGGCGTGTGGGCGATCTTCCTCGACTACGACGTCCAGGGCGTGATCTACCGGTGGGCCAAGCGCCACGGCGTGAGCGAAGCGAAGCTCGGCCGCGTGTTCCAGTACCCGCACGGGCGGTGGGCAGGTCAGGGCCTGGTGCGCCACTACCGAAACCACGCGCACCACATTCACGTTCGCTTCAAATGCACGGCGGCTGAGACCAGCTGTCGCTGATCCCAACCATCACCCGCGCTCGGATCCCGCGATGAGGCTCAGTAGATCACCGCGAGGTAGTCCTCGCGGGTGAAGTAGAAAGCGCGCTCGGCACGCTCGTCGTGCCACCTGACAAATGATGCGCTCGTGAAGCTCTCGATGCTGAGCTCGGACCATACGAAGCAGTCCTCGACCTCGGTGATGCGCACGGTGATCGCGCCACAGCCGAGGTCGCCGCATCGTTCGCATACGTAGATCG
>JACCYD010000228.1 GCA_013696695.1 Deltaproteobacteria bacterium
TCGCGACGAAGTCGGCGATCGCGGCATCGGGTTGACTACTCGACCATTGCTTCTTCGAGGGTTGGTCGGCATCGGGCGATCCGTCGACGACCATCGCCGCGAGCTCGCCGCAGATGTTCTCCAGACCGGCGCGATAGAACAGCGTCGGGTCGTTCGGCAGGACCGCCACCGTCGAACCGCGACCGTAGCCATCGGAGGGCAAGCCGCCGACGATCGCGCCGATCGTCGTCTGGCGAACCCGCCGGGAAAATGTCGCGTCGAGCTGGCAGATGTCGACCAGGCCGAGCCGGTTGTCGATCGCGGCGCACAGGTGATCGCGGCGCACGACGGCGATCACTTCGGTGCGGGTTGCGCTCGCTGTCGCATGGGTCGTGAGCGGCGATGACACCAGATCGCGAACCAAGGCATTCCACGCGAAGTTCGAGCCGCGGAAGCTATCGACGATTCGCACCGTCTCCGGATCGGTGGGGTCGCAGGGCGCCGAGCTCACGTAATAGCAAAGCTTCTGCACCCACGCCTCGGCGACCAGCGGGTGCGAAGCGAGCAGCCTGCCGAAGTCTTCGAGCGTCGCCATCGGGGCGATCACGCCCTGAAACGCGAACTGCCCGGGCTGCGCGATCAACGCGGCGTCGGTCTGCGGAGAGCCGAACCACGAGTAGGTCGCCGAGAAGATCGAGCGCGTCGGATCGAGCAACTGGTGGCAACCGACGCATGCACCGGTGGCATGCGTGGTGTCGAGTCCGGGGGTGGACGCCGGCGTGGTCGCATCGGTGCCGTCGATCTGGGCACCGGTCGCCACGATCAACGCCTGGTTCAGCGTCACGCGATGTTGGTTGCTGGCGTTGCTCGCCCAGTTCGCGAAGAAGGCGGGCGTCGAGAAGAAGCCGCGCCGGGGAGTGCGCGACACCAGCTCGGAGGTCGACCGCAGGGTCGGGAAGTCGAAGAACGCGGTGGTCGGCTCGCCGCTCGTCGGCTTGCGGATCGTCACCATCTTCCAGGTCGTGAAGTCTTCGCGGGCGAACTGCATGTTCGCACCGACGCGGTTCCCACAGCGTTCGCCGGTGGGCGACACGTGCGTCGGGATCGTGCCGAGGAGCATGTGCACGAGCTCGAGGCTGTTACCGTTGAAGGTGATCGGATCCTGGCCCGCGCAGCTCGGCTCCGGATAGTTCGCCGTCGGCAGGTCTGGTGTGTACCAGTGCATGTAGTTCGGGCTCGCCGGGTCGAGGGTCTCGGAGATCGGGATGGGGCCACCGGCGGTGCGCAGGGTGATCCTGAGGCCCGGGTTCGCTGCGGCAAAGCGATCCCTGACGTCACCAGCGTTATCGACGGTGCGCGTGTCGAGCAACGCGTACAGCGACATCAGCGCCGGCGTCATCATCAGGCGTTCGGTGGTGAACGCGTCGGTGAGGGGACGACCCTCTGCGACGAGCTGGAGCACGGTGCGTGCGAAGCTCTCGCTGACGTTCTGGATCAGCATCGAAACGCCAACCCCGTTGAGGAGTCCGTTGTTCGGGATCATCGGCACGAAGTCAGTCGCGCGGAGCTGCGTCTGCTGGAACGCGAGCTCGAAGAACACCCGCATCTTTTGCTGATACTCGGGCAGCGTCATCCACCCATCGACCAGCCCTCGGAGTGCCGCCGGATCGGCCTCGACCGCGGCGACCTCGTCTCGCGTCGGCGGAAGCCCGACGAGGATGGTCTTCACCTTGGCGACGTAGACCGCCGGGGGCTCGGTCTCTCCGGCATCGGCATCGTCGCCGGTGGGGGCCCGATCGTTGCCGCATCCGATCGCGATCAGGATGGCGGTCCATGCCAACACGTTCCTCATGGGCGGAGTGTCAGCAAATGTGCGGCCAGCCTCGGTTCGCGCAGTTAGCGTACGGATTGCGGGGCAAACCCTACAATCGCGAGCCAACTGGTGCCGGGAGAACCCGACAGTTCAGGGCAGCGGAGCGCCGCTCACCGAAACCCGAACCGAGGTCGACGTCGTCAGCGACCCGATCTGGAACGCGAACGTGAGCTCCTCGGCGGGCGCGATCCGTGTCCACAGCCCCAGCTGCTGGTCGATCCCGACCAGGTCCAGCGTGCCATCGTGGTCGAGATCGCGTGCCACCAGCGCGACGAGCGGCGGCGGGCAGCCGGTTGGCGAGATCCCGCAATTCGTCGCCGCGGGAATCGCGATCGAAGTCAACGTCGGCGTGATCACGCCCGCCTGGTTGGTGATCGTCAGCGAGGTCGCTTCCAGCTGTGGAAATGCAGCGAGCACGACCTCGGCACCTCGATCGGCACGTGGGATGGCGACGATCGCGAACGAGCTGGCGTCCGATCCCGTCGGAGATCCGGCGGGGCAGTTCACGACGCCGGTCGTCGCGACCGGATGACAATCCACGCTGACCTGGACGCTGTCGTTGACGGTCGTCAGGTTCCCGCCCGCGACGTGGACGCGGATCGAGCTGCCACCCACGATCAGATCGAGGCTGCGGTTGCCGTCGAGGTCGGCCCACGCCAAGCCGCGAACCTCGGGATCTTGACCGGCAGTCTTCTGCCCGGAGATCGCAGCACGTCCGGTCTGGGAGAGAACGCGCTGGTGCACTGGATCCTCGACGCTCGTCGCGAGCGCGTATCCGGCACCTGCGCCCGCGATCGCGGCATCCGGAAACGCATCGTGATCGTGGTCGCCCCACTCGACCCTCGCACTCACCTCGAACGTCAGCTCGCGGGTCGCGCCGGTGGTGAGGTCGAGGACCTCGAGGAACTTGGGCATCGGGATCGCCGGATCGTTCGAACCCAGGACGACCGCGTCGCGGCCGGTGCGCTCGAAATCTACGCTCGTCACGTCGGTGTACGACCTCGCCGTCAGCGGGTACTCGGCATCGTCGACGACGAGCATGCCCGGCTCGAATCGCGCGAGCCGCGGCTCGGTACTCTCGGGGCCTGGTGCCAACCACGCGATCGCCGTACCGGAGCGCTGATCCGCGGTCCACGTCGCGCCATCTGACGACCGCACATCCCAGACTTCGGTCGACACCCCGTCACTCGCCGTGATCGCGATCCGCGTATCGCAGCGCAGCTCGGGGCACATGATCTGCGCTGGCTGGACGCATGCGTTCGACCACCCGGTCTCGCAACACGCGGGAACGGCGTCACAGACGTCGGCGAAGCAGCCTTGCGGTACGGCGGGAGGTTGGCCATCGGCACACGGGTTGAGCGGCACGACGGCATCGTCGAAGCACGTTCCGGACGCCGCGCCGGAGTGCTCGGTATAGCGGCGCGCCGACGGGCAATCGAGATCGTGCGCGGTGCATCTCCCGTCGAGCTCGCAGCGCCCGGCTTCGCCGACGTCGCATTGTTCGTCGAACGTGCATCGGTACTCGTCGGTGACGCAGCCACCGAGCGAGAGGATCGCGATGAGCCCGCGCCAGATCACCAGCGTCCTCTGGCGGCAAGCCCGATCGTGCCGGCCGATGACGTGGGCGGGCTCGGCGTGATCTCGATGCGACGAACGCTCCACCGCAGCAACCCGATCCCGACGAGCACGACCCCACCGGCCGCGATCGCGACGCCCGCGCGCTGAGCCAACAGCGATCGTTCGAGGCGGCGGTCGTAGTCCGTCAAGCTCCCGGAGCGATCGTCCCCAGCCCGGAAACCGGCCGCGAACAAGCCACCGCCCGCGATGGCAACCGCTCCGCCGCCGATGACGAGCGCGGTGTTGAAGCCGTCCCAGTCGCGAGCTCGCTGCGGGGGTTGTCGAGGTGACGGTGGAGGTGGTGGTCGAGGCTCCACCACCGGCGCGTCGAGACGCGCGCGGGCCGATCCGATGGCCTGGTGCGCGAGCGAGGTCGCGTCGGTTTCGGGATTGCTGGCCAGGAACTGCTCGTAGTAGTCGATCGCCTGCTTGTAGTGGCCGAGGTTGTATTCGGCCTGACCCAGCGCGAACAACAGATCGGCGCGCTTCGTGCTCGCGTAGGTCGCGAGTAGCAGCTGCTTCGCGGCCTCGATCTCGCCCTTCGCGAAGTGCGCGCGAACGCGGACGAGCGCCGCATCGACATCGACCTCGGGCTCGCCATCCGCGAACGCGGTCGCGGTCGCGACGCACAACCACGCGATCGCGAGCCT
>JACCYD010000239.1 GCA_013696695.1 Deltaproteobacteria bacterium
GGCAGGGGACGCGCGTCGGCGACGCCCCCGCGCTGCGGGTCGGGGCGGGCGATGCGGTCACACTCGACATCGACGCGATCGACACGCACGGTATTCGAGCGCGAATTGCCGTGGATGGGTTGTTCACCGAGACGCGCATCACATCGCTGCCGGGTGCCGAGGCGGATGCGCTCGCGAACATCACGTTTCCCGGCAACCCGTTCCGGGTCTACCTGGCGTTCACCGACCTGCGCGACAACCAGGGCGATGCCTTCGTGATGATCGCGCTCTACGATGACGAGCGTGTCGACGTTCGCGTGCTACGCGGCGGGCTGTCCCCGGTGTACGCGATCTTTGCACTCGAACGCAGCCAGTAGGATCCTCCCCCGCGCTACTCTCGACCCGTGAACTGCCCGCACTGCAGCGTCCCCAATCCCGACGACGCGAGGTTCTGCGCGGCGTGCGGCAAGGCGACGTCAGCGACCGAGCCGGTGTCCCATCCCGGGATGAAGGCGATGGTCGATCTGACCGGGAAAGAGATCGCCGGTCGCTATCGCATCGGCACCAAGCTCGGTGAAGGCGGCATGGGCGCGGTCTACAAGGCCGAGCAGATCTCGCTCAAGCGGCAGTGCGCCGTGAAGCTGTTGCGGCCCGATGTCGCCGGCACCGCGATCATGCTCGCGCGGTTCAACGCCGAGGCGCAGGCGGTCGCGAAGCTCAACCACCCGAACACGGTCGGCATCTACGATTTCGGCCAGGATGTCGACGGCGCATTCTTCATCGCGATGGAGTTCGTCGAGGGCAAGTCGCTCCGCGAGGCGATCCATGTCGAGGGTCCGTTCTCGGTGCGCCGCGCGCTCGCGATCGCATCGCAGGTCGCCGCGTCGCTGTCGGATGCGCACGCGCACAACCTCGTCCACCGCGATCTCAAGCCCGACAACGTCATGCTCCAGACGCGCGGTCGCCAGAAGGATGTCGCGCGCGTGCTCGATTTCGGCATCGCGAAGCTGCGCGATGAAGGCCGCGCCACGCAAGCTGCGATGACGCAGGCGGGCGACATGCTCGGCACGCCGCAATACATGGCGCCGGAGCAGATCAAGGCCGAGCAGATCGACGGCCGCACCGACATCTACGCGCTTGGCTGCATGCTCTACGAGATGATCACGGGACGGATGCCGTTCGAAGGCTCCACGGTGCTCGCGATCCTGTCGAAGCATCTGATGGAGAACCCGGCGCCGCCGTCGGTGCGGCGTCCCGAGCTCCAGATCCCGCCGGCGATCGATCACCTGATCATGACGGCGATCGCGAAGGATCGCGAGCAGCGCCCGGCGACGATGGAGATCTACGGCGAACAGATCAACGCGCTGCTCGCGCAGTTCCCGCCGGAAACCGGCGCGACGAGCGGGCAGGGCACCGCCCAGATCTCGGCGCAGGTCGGCGTTCCCACCGGCGGTGCGCAGCCGAGTTACGGCACGCCGCACGCTGCGTATGGCTACGTCGCGCCGACGTCCCCGGCCGGTCCGCCGCCGGGGATGGGCTATCCGCCTGCACCTCCTCCCGGTCCACCCAACTACGGCACGCCGCAAGCGATGGCTGCTCCTTACGGTGTGCCGACGCCCGGCGCGATGCCACCGATGCAGAAGCCTCCCGGTGGCAGCAGCAAGACGATGCTGTTCGCCGTGATCGGCGCGATCGTCCTGATCGGTGGCGGCGTCGGCATCTTCCTCGCGACCCGCAAGAGCGATGCACCGGCGGTGATCGCCGATGCGGGCGCCACGGCAGCTGACGCGGCCGACAAGCCCGACAAGCCGGAGAAGCCGGACAAAGTCGATCCGGTCGACAAGCCCGACAAGCCCGACGACGATGACGATGACGGTGACGACGGCGACGACACGCCGACCGCCGGCAGCGACGATCCGTGGGCCACCGGCGGTGCCGGCGATGACACCGCCGCGCAAGTGGCCGCGTTGATGTCGGGCCTCACGGACATGAGGAACAAGATGTGCGCGTGCACCACCCCCGCGTGCGCTGGGACGGTCACGCAAGGGGCGACCAAGATGGCCAATGCAATGGCCAAGCTCGGTGCGAAGCTCGCGACCCTGGACGCCGCGACGATCCAGAAGCTGACGCAGCTGCAGACCGAGATGGCAACCTGCGCGCAACGCGTGATGGCCGCGAAGCCGCCGGCGAAGATCGATCTCAACGTCGAGCTCGACAAGATCGTCAATCGCGCGTGCGCCTGCAGCAACGCCACCTGCGGCCGCGGCACGCTGCAACAGCTCCTCGCATTCGTGCGCAAGTACAAGGACAACAAAGAGGGCGATGAAGCCCGCGCCGCCAAGAGCGGCGAGCGCATGGTGCAGTGCCTGGTCAAGGTCGGCGTTCCCCCGCAGGAGATCCAGACCGCGTTCCAGCAGATCGCGAACTGATCAGCTACGGTAAGCGGATGACGCCCGAAGCAAAGGCCGCGATCCGCTTGACCCAGTTCGCTCGCGGCGGTGGTTGAGCCGCCAAGCTCCGGCTCGGCGAGCTGGCTCAAGTCCTCGATCAACTGTCAGCTGACAGATCGGGAGACGTCCGCCCTGACATCGTCGTCGATCACGCGTACTCCGACGACGCGGCGATCGTGCGCGTGCCGAACGGTCGCGATCTCGTGCTCACCGCGGACGTGATCGCCCCGCTCGTCGACGATCCGGAGACGTTCGGCATGATCGCGGCAGCCAACTCGATCTCTGACGTCTACGCGATGGGCGGCGTGCCGCGGTTCGCGCTCAACCTCGTGTTCTTTCCAGACGACCAGCTTCCGCTCGAGGTGCTCGACTTGATCCTGCAGGGCGGTGCGAAGATCTGCGCTCTCGCGGGCGTCGCCGTCGTCGGCGGCCACACCGTGCGCGATCCGGAAGTGAAGTTCGGGCTGTCGGTCACGGGCGACGTCGGCCCCGGCGAGCTGTGGAGCAATCGCACCGCGAAGCCCGGCCAGGCGCTGATCCTCACCAAGGCGCTCGGCACCGGCGTGATCGGGCAGGCGATCAAGAAGGGCCTCGCGAGCCCCGAGGCCGCGGCCGCGGCGATCGAGTCGATGATCACGCTCAACGCGAGCGCGGCAACCATCGGGCACGCGCACGGCGTCACCTCGGCCACCGATGTCACCGGCTTCGGGC
>JACCYD010000478.1 GCA_013696695.1 Deltaproteobacteria bacterium
GCGTCGTATCGCCCGTGAACGTGCAGCCGCCGACGCAGCGATCGAGGAAGATCACCTTCGACGGCGTGCCCGCGTGACGGAGGGTGCTGCCGGTGCTCGCACGTGCGTGCGGTGTGCCGCACATGCCGCCCTCCGCACCCATCGGATGGCCGTGCGTCGACTGGGTCGGCTCGGCGGCGGCGGACGAGCTCAGAAGCAGGCAGAGACCGAAGCTGAAATGCGCGGCTTTCATGAGGGCAAATCAAGACCTACACCACGCCGCGCGACGCTGTCACTCCAGATCGTCTGACTACTTGCCCACCGGAAAGCCGCGGTCACGCATCAGTGCGTTGGTGTCGACGTCACGACCCCGAAACTTGCGAAATGCTTCGTCCGGCGGCACCGAGTTGCCGATGCTGAGGATGGTGTCGTGAAAGCGTTTCGCGGTTGCTTTGTCGTAGAGGCTGCCCGCCTCCTTGAACGCCTCGGCGGCATCGGCCGTCAGGGTGTCAGCCCATAGATAGCTGTAGTAGCCAGCCGAGTAGCCGTCGTCGGCGAAGATGTGGAGGAACTGCGTCGGGCGGTGACGCATCACGATCTCCTTCGGCGCGCCGATCTCCTTGAACACCGACGTCTCGAACGCACCCGGGTCGATGGGTTTGCCGCCCGGCGCCATGTGAATCCGCATGTCGTAGATCGCGGACATCAAGTACTCGACCGTGGTGAAGCCCTGGTTGAAGTTCTTCGCCTTCTGGATCTTGCCGACCAACTCGGGGGAGATCGGCTTCTTCGTCTTGTAGTGGATCGCGAACTTGTTGAGCACCTCGGGCGTCGACAGCCAGTGCTCGTTGATCTGGCTCGGGTACTCCACGAAGTCGCGCAGCGTGTTGGTGCCGGCGAGCGTCGGGTAGCGAATGTTCGAGAGCAGGCCGTGCAGCGCGTGGCCGAACTCGTGGAACAGCGTCTCCGCATCGTCCCAGCTGATCAGCACCGTCTCGCCGGGCTTCCCCTTCACGTAGTTCGAGTTGTTCGAGACGATCGGCGTCAGGTTCTGCTTGAACGTCTCCTGCGTGCGGTACTCGCTCATCCACGCACCGGAGCGCTTGCCGTCGCGCGCGTACGGATCGAAGTACCAGAGGCCGACGCGCTTCGCGGCGCGCGTGACCTCGTAGACGCGAACATCCGGCTGGTAGACCGGCACGCGCTCGCGTACCTGCGTGAACTTGAGGCCGTAGAGCTGCCCCGCCGCCCAGAACATGGCCTCGCGCATGTTCTCGAGCTGCAAATAACCCTTCACCTCGTTCTGATCGAGGTCGTACTTCGCCTTGCGAACCTTCTCCGCGTAGAACCGGTAGTCCCACGGCTCCACCTTGAGGTTGGCCTTCTCGCCATCGGCGAGCTTCTGCATGTCGGCGACTTCTTCGCGAACGCGCGCGATCGCCGCGGGCCAGACTTTCAGCATCAGCGCCATCGCCGTTTCCGGCTTCTTCGCCATGTTGTCGTCGACGATCCAGTGCGCGTGCGACGGATGCCCGAACAGCTTCGCGCGCTCGGAGCGGAGCGCGAGGATCTGCGTCATCGTCGGCTTGTTGTCCGTCTTGCCGGTGTCGCCGCGGCCGACGAACATCTGCCAGACCTTCTTCCGCAGATCGCGCTGCGTGCTGTAGGTCAGGAACGGATCGACCGACGACCGGGTGTTCCGGATCACCCACTTGCCCTTCAGATTCTTGGCCTCCGCATTGTCCGCGGCCGCAGCCTTGAGCGCATCGGGGAGGCCGGCGAGGTCCGCTTCCTTCTCGAGCACGACGATGTTGGTCTCCTCGTCGGCGAGCACGTTCTGGCGGAACGTGGTGTAGAGCGCCGCCAGCTTCTCGTTGATCTCCTTGGTGCGCTGCTTGTCCTTCTTGCCGAGCGCAGCGCCGCGGCGGGCGAAGGCGCGGTAGTGAATCTCGAGGAGGCGAGCTTGATCCGGCTCGAGCTTCGCGGCAGCGCGGCCATCCCACACCGCCTTGATGCGCGCGAACAGCGCTTCGTTCTGGATCACCTCGTCGGAGTACGCGGCGAGCAGCGGCGCGGTCTCGGTCTCGATGGCCTGCATCGCCTTGTCGTTCATCGTGCCGGTGAGCGTGCTCATCAAACCGACGGCGCGGCCGAGCGGGCGACCGGCATCCTCGAACGCCGCGATCGTGTTCGCGAACGTCGGCGCTTCCTTGCTGGCGACGATCGCTGCGAGCTCCGCGCGATGCAGCTCCATGCCCGCGAGCAACGCCGGCTTGATGTTCGCCGTCTTGATCTTGTCCCACGGCGGAACGCCGCCGTACGGACCGGTGAACGGCGCGAGCAGTGGGTTCTTCATCCAGTCGGGATCCTTCGCGAACGCCTGGTTGCGAAACATCACAAGGAGCGCAGAGGCGGCGGACGAGGCGATGAACGTGCGACGTTGCATGCGCGGAACATAGCGAACCAGACTCGCGAGTCCATCGCATTCACCCGAGGCAATACGCCTCGTGATGGAGCGACACGCTGCGACCCATGCGTCACGGCGACGTCGGGCCGCGGGCGACCACGCGCTTCACAACGCTTTCAACGACACGTACGTGATCTTGCCGGCCGTCACGCCGATCTGGCCGGCGCCGATCACGGACCCGCCCGTCGCGCTGACCGTGGTCTGACCCGGCGCGACGTTCGGGAAGAACACGTCGTGACCGGTGTCGCCGGCGGCCCAGTCGTTCGCGACCACCGCCTGCGTGGTGTCGTGCGCTGCATCGATCGCGACCGTGCGCGACCCGGTATCGATGTGTACGAATACGTGGCCCTTGCCGGCATCCGGCGTGAATCCAATGGTCGCCACGCGATCCGCGGTGAAGTTTCGCGCGCTCCAGAACCCGCCCGCGCGCAACATCGCGATGTTCGCCACCGCGATGCCGCCGAGCGCGTAGGTCGATGCCGGCGTGGTGCATTGCGACGGATCGACCGGCGGCGTGATGTCGACCAGGGTGACCGCCGCGGAGTCCGAGATACACATCTCGAAACGCCCGTTCGGCGAAGTGTTGTCCATCGCGCCTTCACCGCCCGCGACCTCGAACAGCGCGTCGTCGATCCCGCAGAACGCGGTGTCGTTATCCCAGTCGACGTATTCGCCGGTGAAGCGAAGCTGATCGCCGCACGAGCCGTTGTCGATATCGACGACGATCGGGGCATCCATCGGAGAATCTCCGTCATCACCGCAGGCGCCGCAGGCGACGAGGAGAGCCCACGCGAGCAGCATAGCGAGGCGGAGATGCATGTCCGGACGCTAGCAGAGACGCACCCGGCGGCGGGACGGTAAGCTCGCTCGAACGTGACGGAGGACATGGTCCAGAGCGACAACATCCGTGGCGGCGAGGTCGAGCTGTCGTGCCCGGATCTCCAGGACGCGCTGCGGGTGTTCGGCACGCTGGGCTTCGCGGTCGAGATGATCATGCCGGCGGATGATCCCCAGGTCGCGGTGATCTCCGGTCACGGCCTGCGGCTGCGCCTCGAGCGCGGCACCCGCAAGCCGCCCGGCGCCATCCGGCTCGTGTGTCGCGATCCGCGCGCGATCGCCGACGGGCACCTGATCGCCGGTGGCATCCGCATCGATCTCGTGGCGGAGCGCACGACACCCGTCGTGCCACCGAACGTGCCGAAGTTCACGGTCGTCCGCGACGAGCCCGATGCGTGGCGCGCCGGCCGCGCCGACATGCAGTACCGCGACCTGATCCCCGATCGTCACGGCGGCCGCTACATCGCCTCGCACATCTGCGTGCCCTACGGCGGGCCGGTGCCCGACTACGTGCACTTCCACTCGATCCGGTTCCAGCTGATCTATTGCTACAAGGGCTGGGTCAAGCTGGTCTACGAGGACCAGGGCGCGCCGTTCGTCATGCAAGCGGGCGACTGCATCGTGCAACCGCCGCGGATTCGTCATCGCGTGCTCGAGAGCTCCGATGGCCTCGAGGTCGTCGAGATCACGTGCCCCGCGATGCACGAGACGTACGCCGACCCCGAGACCGTGCTGCCGACGCCAACACCCTCGCCACATGACTTCGACGGCCAGTCGTTCAAGTGGCATCGTACGATCGGCACGCAGTTCGACGCGCAATCCCTCGGCATCGCCACCGCGAGCAGCGGGCTCGCCGGTGCGCGCGTGCTGACGCGAGCGGCGACTCCGCCATGCACGCACGATGCGGAGCTGCTCTTCGGCTTCGTGCTGCGCGGCGAGTTGACGGTCACGTGCAATGGCGTCGGTGGGAAGCTGATCGCGACCGATGCGTTCGCGATCCCGCCACACACGCCGTTCCAGCTCACCGACGGGTCGTCGGATCTCGCGTGGCTTGAAGTCTCGCTGCCCGCGCGGGTCGAATACACCCGTGTTCGCTGAGCCGTAGTACGTTGGCACGGTGGTGGGCCAGCAGATCGGTTCGTACAAGATCGAGCGCAAGCTCGGTCAAGGTGGGTTCGGGATCGTGTACGTCGGCGTCGACGTCCGCCTCAATCGGCGCGCGGCGATCAAGCAGCTGTTGCCGGAGCTGAGCGGAAATCGCGAGATCGTCGAGCGGTTCTTCAACGAAGCGAAGGCCGCCGCGAGCATCAACCACCTCGGCATCGTCGAGATCTACGACGTCGGTTGGCACACGGATGGGTCCGCGTATGTCGCGATGAAGCTGCTCGACGGCGACAGCCTCGCGAAGCGGATCCACGCTGGGCCCATGCCGATCTCGATCCATCGGCTCGTTTCGCCCCGACCTGCCACCCGATCTCGCAGCGCTCGTGATGAAGACGCTCGCGAAGACGCCAGAGGATCGCCACCAGCTGATGTCACAGCTGGCTGCGGAGCTGAAGCCATTCACGGCGGGAACCGCGTCGGCCGAACGCTCCACCCAGCTATCGGTCCCGTCCTCGTCTAAGATCACGCCCCCCATCGCGAAGGTCGCCACGCCCGCGCCCCTCGAGATCGCGCGCATGCCGCCAACGCACGAGCCGGCGCTCGCGAGGACCACGTTGTCGTCGGCGGGCGGGCAGGTCGGCACGGCACCGGTGGCGGCGAAGATGCGCCGCCCCATGCTGCTGATCGCCTCGGCGGCCGTGGCGGTCGCGCTGGTCGTGCTCGTGATCGTGATGTCGAAGTCATCGCCGAGCGTTGCGCCGGTGGACCAGCCGCCGGATGCGACCGGGCTGGTCGAGGTCGAGCCAACGCCATCGGATGCGGTGCTCGTCGACGCCTCCTTCGTCGTCGATGCTTCGGTTTTCACCGGCGTCGATCTCGATAGCAAAGACATTCTCGCGCGCATGGCGGTGGCTCCCTCGGTGCACGTCAAGCACGTGCTGATCGGGTGGGCGGATCTAGCCGACGTCTATCGAGGCCGCCTCGATCCGCGTGCTGCAAAGCGCAGCAACGCCGATGCCGCGAAGCTTGCCCGCGAGGTGCGGGCGAAACTCGAGTCCTTCCCCGGATCGCTCGATGCCGTGATCAAGGAGCACTCGGAGGATCCCGGCTCGTCGAGCGGCACGCCGTACCAGATCACCGAGGAGACCCCGTTCGTTCCCGCGTTCAAGCAGCTCGGGCTACGGCTCGCACAACACGAGGTTGGAATCGTTCGGACCCAGTTTGGGTATCACGTGGTGAAACGGGTTCCGGACCCACCACGCGATGCGATCGAGTCCGTCGAGATTCTCGCGCGCTCGAAGCAAACCGAATACGCCGAGGTCCAGCACATCCTGATCGGCTGGAAAGGCTCGTCTACCCCCGACCCGCGCAGCCAGACCCGCGACAAGGCGGCGGCCGAAACGCTGGCCAAGGAGCTCCTCGCCAAGGTCCGCACCGGCGGCAACATGGCGACGTTGATGAAGGAATACTCGGAAGACCCGGGATCGAAGGATTCCGGCGACCCGTATTCGGTCTCTGACGACGGGCGCATGG
>JACCYD010000283.1 GCA_013696695.1 Deltaproteobacteria bacterium
GGCACGTCGTTGGCGTAGAGCTGCGCGAGGCCCAACGCGAACCACGCCTCGCCCGAATTCGGTGCCAGCGCGATCGCCTGTTCGGCAAGCGCGCGCGCGCGTGGCAGCCCGCCATCGCTGGTGAAGAAGGCCGCGCGCGCGACGGCCATCGCGAGCGTGGCAACGATGCCTGGATGATCGGGCGCGAGCTGGCGAGCCTGCTCGAGTGCGGGGATCACGGGCGCGGCGCCGGTGTACCACTGCGCGCGCAGCTTCGCCTTGGCCTCGAGGTAGAGCTCGACCGCGGTGGCCGATGGCATGATGCGAGCCGGCAGATCGATCTCGACGGTGAGCGCGCGCGCGACCGCCTGTGCGACCTGATCGCCGACGTCGAGCAAGCCGCTCGGGGCGGTGTCGAAATGATTCGCCCACAGCTGGAAGCCGTCGGTGACGCCGATCGCGCGCGCGGAGATCCGGACCAGCTCGCCGCGTCGCCGCATCGAGCCCTCGACCACGACATCGACGTCGAGGAGCTTGCCGGTCTCGCGCGCGTCGCGATCCGGCAGATGGACCGCGCGCACGGCGGTGATCGGGCGGATCCGCAGCTCGCGCGTCATCGTCAACGCGTCGACGATCTCCTCGCTAAGGCCATCGGCAAGCTCGACGAGGTCGCCGGTCGCGCGTAGCGGGAGGAACGCGACCGCGCGAGAGGTGTTTGGCGCGGGGACGATCGGGCGCATGGCGGCGGGCGCGGGTGCCGGCGTCGCCGCGATCGAATCGAGCAACGCGGCAAGCGAGGCAGCGTTGGCGGGCCGAGCGGCGGGGTCGCGCGCGAGACATCGCAGCACCAGCTCGGCGAGAGGCGCGGGGACGTCGCGATAATCGCGCGGATCGGGAGGCGGCCGGTGAAGGCGTGCGAGCGCGACGGCGAATGGATCAGTGCCCGGAAACGGGCGGCGCTCGGTGATCATCTCGAACAGGATCGCGCCGAGCGCGTACAGATCGGCGGCCGGCCCGATCGTGGCACTGGTGTCGAGCTGCTCGGGGGCCATGTACGCCGGCGTGCCGACGAAGCCTTCGCCGGTGGCGCGCGGATCGGTGCGCGCGTGGGCGATACCGAAGTCGGTGATCGCGATGCGCCCATCACGTGCGACGAGGATGTTGTCGGGCTTGAGGTCTCGGTGAAGGACGCCGGCATCGTGGGCCGCGGCGATGCCCGCACATGCGGCACGGGCGATCCGCAGCGCCGCGTCGAGCGACACCGGCCCGGCATCGAGTAGCTGCGCGAGCGACTGGCCATCGACGAGCTCCATCGTCAAGAAGTGATCGCCGCCGTGCTCGCCGAGGTCGAACGTGCGCACGACGTGCGGGCTGGTCACCCGGCGCGCCAGTCGGACCTCCTGGCGAAATCGATCGAGCACGCCGGGCGCGTCGGCCAACTCGCGGCGCAGCACCTTGAGCGCGACGACCTCGTCGAGCCGGCGATCGCGCACGCGGTAGACGCGGCCCATGCCGCCAACACCGAGCAACCCCAATACCTCGTAGCGCTCGGCGATCACACTCGGCATCGACTCCGCGATCGACGACACCGAGTCCCGCACCTCGGGCGTGCGGGTCACCATCGTCTGCGCAGACCCGATGTCGTCGTCCTCCGTCATCGCACGCGACGTTCCGTCTCGGCCACGATGTCCAGCGGTTTGTCGACGACGCGTGCGGTGTTGGCGCGGACGAACGCCTGCGCCTCGGGCGTGAACGCGCCACCGGTCATGAAGACGAGCCGGTCGGCGTTGCTCGAGCCCTGCTCGCGGAGCGTGCGCTCCAGTGCCATGCCGGTCATGCCGCGCATCATCAGATCGCAGTAGATCAGGTCGAACGTCTCGTTCTGCAGCAGGTCGAGCGCGCGCCGGCTGTCCTCCGCGGATGCGACGGTGTAGCTCGGGATCTCCGCGAGCTTACCGACCAGCGCTCGCAGGACCAACGGATCGTCGTCGATCACCAGGATTTTTATTGGTGTGGGTGGCAGCGGAGCCGGTGGCTCGGGTGTCGTCAGCGGCGCGGCATGCTGGATCGGCAACATCACCCGAAACAGCGCGCCCCCACCGGGTCGGTGGTGGACATCGATGGTGCCGCCCAGCGCCGTCACGAGGTTGCGACACACGAACAAGCCGAGCCCGGTCCCTTCGCCGACCTCCTTGGTGGTCACGAACGGCTCGAAGATTCGCGCGCGCAGCTCCTCGGGAACGCCGGGTCCGGTATCCGAGACCTCGACGACGACGCGTGTGCCTTCGACCCGGGTGGCGACCCCGATCTCGTGATCGCCACCGGTGGGCAGCGCCTGCACCGCGTTGGTCAGCAAGTTCAGGAACACCTGGAGCAGCCGCGCGTGGTTCGCGTACACCGCGGCCTCTGCTTCGAGCCGGATGACCAGACGAGCACGCGCTTCGAGCTCCTTGCCGACGAGCTGGAATGCCGAGCGCAACACCTCGTCGATGCGAATCACGGAGCGTTCGTCGTCGGGTCGGCTGAACGTGCGCAGGTCGCGCGTGATGGTGGCGATTCGCGCGGCACCTTCCGTGACCGGCACGAGCTCGCGCTTGAGCCGCGCGATCGCCGCGTCGATCGCAGGTGATCGGTCAGGACCGAGGAACTGGTCGAGGCGCGCGACTTCTCGCGACAGACTTTCGGCACTTCCGAGCACGTAGGTCAGCGGGTTGTTGATCTCGTGCGCGACGCTCGCGGCCAGCATCCCCAGCGCGACCTGATGATCGTGCTGGATGGCGCGCGCCTGGAGCTGACGGATCTCGGTGACGTTCGACGACATCGCGGCGATGCCGGTCTGGCGTCCAGCCGCGTCGCGCAGCGAGATGATCCAGGTGTCGTAGGTCAGCGATTCGATCGTCACCGTGTAGAGGAACGACTCGCCGGCGAGCCCACGCCGGATGTAGTCGGGGATCGTCGGGTGGCCGGCGTAGAGCTCGAACACGTTGCGGCCGACGAGCTCGCCGGGCTTGACGGCGCGTGCGAACGGCAACTTCTCGACGGGGAAGTGCTGAC
>JACCYD010000294.1 GCA_013696695.1 Deltaproteobacteria bacterium
GACGAGATCGCCGGCGTCCGCGTCGTCGACGACAAGACGCGGAAGCAGGCCGAGTGGGCGGTGTTCAAGAGCCTGCCGAAATCACATCAAGGTCCCACTGACGCGCTGATCAACCAGCACTTCTCGCTGCGCATGACGCGGCCGCTGTGCAAGACGTCGATCCATCCGAACCACATCACGATCGCCTCGCTGTTCTGGGGCCTCGCGGCGTGCGCGATCGTCCTTCAGGGCACCTGGGAGGCCATGGCGATCGCCGGCTTGATGATGCAGTTCCACAACATCCTCGACTCGTGCGATGGCGAGATGGCGCGCCTGCGCTTCCAGTTCACGACGAGCGGCGCGTGGCTCGATAACATCTTCGACGAGATCGTCGACGATGGGTTCATCGCCTGCGTCGGCATCGCCATCGGCGGACCGTGGATGTGGGTCGGCATCGCCGGCGGGGCGGCGCGGTTTCTCGCGGTCGCTCTGCAGTGGGACGAGATGATCCGGCGAGGGAAGGGCGGCAGCGCGTATGCGTTCCGGTTCTGGTTCGAGAGCGAGGAGTCGTCGGCCGACGACGTCTACGGCAAGCGCTCGGCGCTCTATTACTTCCGCGCGCTCGGCCGCCGCGACACCTTCGTGTTCGGCTTCATGGTGCTGTGCCTCGCGCGCGTGCCGTTCGTCGTCACGATCTGGGGCGCGGCGACCGGCGCGATCAACCTGTCGCTGATGCTCGCGCACGTCGCGCTGCGCAAGCCGGTTGCCTAGATCAGATCAAGCAACGCTGAGGCGCGAGTCACGAATCTTGTGCATGTCGTGCTCACCGGAGCCCTGAGCAAGCGGCCCGAGTGGCGCGAAGCGCGGCAGCGGACCGTTCTTGATCCGGCGGTACCACCACTGCGCCAGCCACACCGTCCACAGCGGCGGCATCGCGATGTACAGCCAGGCGGCCGACAGCGCGCGACGCGTGTATGTCTTGTGCTTGTTGCTGTCGTTGACGAGCCAGTCGGTGGCAAGCACCGCGCAGTACACGAACACAGCGGGGTAGAGCAGCACGAAGCGCAGCGGGAAGTAGTGCGCGACGATGTTGTGGAAATACGTGAACGACTTCTTCGCGTAGTCGACGCCCGAGAGCTGGCGCTTGTCCATGCCGCCGGGGATGTCCTTGCGGCGACGCATGCGGGTGTCGGGATCGAACAACAGATACTCGTCGTCGCGCTTGCCGGCGTTGATCCGGAACGCGAGCGACGGCTCGTCCTCGCACGGCGTGCACTCGTCCCACAGACCGAACCGCTCGAGGGTGCGGCGCGGGATCGCGACGTTGCCACCCATCAGGCTCTGCACGCGCTTGCGCTGGTTCGCCCGCGGGAACGCACGCTGCCACCGGATGGCGTTGAACGACAGCACCGACGCGTTCGCGCGCTTCATGTTCGCGTACGGCTGCGGCTGGTGATCCTCGCCGACGAACATGCCGGTGACGCCGAGGCACTTCGGATCGGCGCGAAGGTTCGCTTCGTGCCGCGTCAGCCAGTCAAACCCGCTCGGGAGGTCGTCGTCGTCGATGAAGACCAGAAACTCGCCGCGCGAGGCGCGGACGCCGGCGTTGCGTGCACCGGGGCCGCCGAGTGGCTGCGAGCGCACGATGCGGACGCGCGGGTCGCGCGCGAGCTGATCGACACGGGCGAGATCGGCGGCCTCGCGCTTGGTGCTCTGCTCGATGACGACGATCTCGAAGTCGTCGTGATCCTGCGCGAGCAGCTCGCCGAGCAGCTCGCACAACGCGCCGAGGCGGTTGTACGAACGAACGATCACAGAGAGTCGTGGCGTGCGATCACTCGCAGCGCTCGCTGCGGGTGCGAACACCGCAGCGGAGGAGCGCGTCGCTCTGGGCTCTTGTGGGACCTGCATCGCAAACCGATACCTATCGATCAAATCCAGGAAGCTCGCAAGCTTTAGGCCGGGCTCACGCGTGCTCGATTCCGTGCGGTCCACTGCACCGGATGCCGGTTCACCACGTTGGTTGGTGAAGAACTGACACCTGTGACGACAAGGTTTCACCACCTCGATTGTTTGGTGACGTGGCTGATCGAGTAGCCGGTCAGCAGGTCGTCATCGTGCGGACGCGGGCATCTACTTCCGCGAGATCCGCGGGAGTATCGATCTCCGCGCAGTACAGCGAGCCCAGATCCACGGGCCACAGCTCGTACCCCTGTTCCTCGATCATCTGCTGCACCGCAGAGTCGTTGTACTCGTTGACGAGGCCCTTCACGCGCACGCGCTCGTGGAGCGCTGCGAAGAATCGAGTCGATGCGGCCGCGGAGAACCGATTGATTCCGATCGATTCGCCGATCGCGGTCTTCGGATCGACCGTCTTCGCGCACTGCGAGACTCGTCCGCGATCATCGAGCACGATCTTCATCTCCTCCATGCCAAGCGCGTTCGAGGGCCGCACCGCCAGACAGTCGGGAATCGGGTGCCGCAGCACCGAGGCGATGACCTCGCGCTCGCAGACGATGTCGGCGTCGAGCAGGACAAACTCGTGACCGCCAGCCGCTTCGGCCGCGAGCAGCGTGGAGTAGCCGTTGTTGGTCGAAGCGTATTCGGCGTTGTCGATGAACCGCACTGCGATGGCCGGCTGCCACGTAGCGACCGCCTCGCGGATCTTGTGGCCGAGATACCCGAGAACGATCGCGACCTCGGTGATGCCGGTCGCCGCGAGGTGATCGAGTAGGCGCCGGAGGATCGGCCGACCCGCGACCTCGAGCAAACACTTGGGCGTATGTTCAGTAAGCGGACGCAACCGAGTGGCACTGCCCGCGGCGAGAATGACGGCCTTCATCGGGCCGAGACACTGCCATAGCTGGTCTGCGGTCTGGGCTTGAAGCATGCAAGCTTGCCAGACATTCCCGTGGCACATCGATTGCTTTGCGCCTGGTGACCGTGCGCAAGAACCTCACGCTTGTCACTCCGGGTCCCGTGAAGATCCCGGAAATCATCCACGAGTACCTCGTGTCCCCGCCCTGCAACTACCACCGGCAGGAGGGCTTCGGCGTGATGTTCGACGAGAACCAGCGGGATCTAAAGTCGTTGCTGGGGATCCGCGACTCGAGCGCGTTCTTCGTGACGATTCTCCTCGCATCTGGCACGGGCACGAACGAAGCGGCAATGCGTGCGATGAGCGTGCTCGGCAAGGGCCTGATCATTCGCAACGGCTTCTTCGGTCAACGCCTCGTCGATCAATGCACGCGCACCGGCATCGATCACGACGTTTACGACGCTCCCGATGATCGCCCGCTCGACGCGAAGCATCTCGACGAGTTCCTTCATCACACGACCGGCAAGTACAAGTGGGCGTACTTCGTCAGCCACGAGACGCGCGCCACGCTCAAGAATCCGCTCGAAGACATCGGCCGCACGCTCAAGTCGCACGGGCTTGTCGTCGGAGCCGACTGCGTGTCGAGCGCCTTCGCATACAAGCTGTCGATCGAAGACGCCCAGCTCGACCTCATGGTGTTCACCACCTCGAAGGCGCTGATGGCGGTCCCCGGCCTCGGCATGGTCCTTTGCCGTCACACGGTGATGTCGTCCCTCAAGGCGGCAGGCAAGTCCGAAGCGTACTACCTCGACCTGGTCGGCGAGTACGAGAAGCAGAAGAAGGAGAAGGCACCGCGGTTCGGCCAGCCGGTCGAGCTCCACGCGGCACTCCGCGCGGCGTGCATCCACCTGACCGGCGTCGGGATCGAGAATCACCACCGCCGCATCCAGTCGCAGATGCACGAGCTCGTCTCGCACCTGTCGACGCTCGGCGTCAACACGTTGATGGAGCCGAAGTTTCGCGCGAACGTCGTCGTCAACTTCCTGCTGCCGTCGGGTCTCGAATACAACGAGTTCCAGACGCTGATGGCGCGCGAAGGCTTCTACATCCTCTATGGCATCATCGAGGATCCCTCGATGTTCCAGCTCTGCACGATGGGCGATCTCACCGACTTCGACATCGCGGGGCTCAAGAGCGCCTTCAACAAGGTTCTGCGCGACCGCGCCCGCGCCGTTGCCTGAGTAG
>JACCYD010000323.1 GCA_013696695.1 Deltaproteobacteria bacterium
CCCTGGTTGTGCTCGTTCAAGCGTCCCTCGCCCACGCCGACACTCCGACGGACGTCTCCGATGTCGCACGCGCGAATGCCCGCAAGGCCGCCTCGGACCTCGAGCGTCAGGCCAAGACCTCCAGCGACGAGACGCTGTACGCGCAATGCGGGCAGGCCTACTTCGATCTCTACAACCAGAAGCCGACCGATCCCACGGGTGACGAGCTGCTGTTCAACGCGGCCCTGTGCTTCCAGCGAGCCGGCAGTAGCGGCGCCGCGATCTCGACGTTCGACCTGCTGATCCGCCACTTCCCGGCATCGATCTTTGCCCCGCGCGGGCTCGCTCGCGTCGGGCAGATGTACGCGATGATCGGCTCGTACGCGAAGGCGGCGGAGAAGCTCGAGACCTACGCGACCAAGTACGCCGGCGAGAACGATGCTGCGAGTGCGCTGAGCGAGGCCGCGCTCTATCGCGGTGCGCTCGGCGAGTACGACAAGCAGATCGCGGACACGCAGCAGCTCCTCAAGATGTTCGGTGCCAGGAAGCACGCGGAGGCGATGCAAGCCTCGTTCGGGCTGATCGAGGTCTATGGCAAGCGCAGCGCGGCGGATCGCGAGAAGCACCTGCGCGACTTCCTCCGGCAGTTCGGGAGCAAAGATCCCGAGCTCGGGATCCGCGCGCATGCCCTGCTCGGCGAGGCGGTGTGGCAACGCGCCTGCGCGGCGAAGACGATCGACGGGTCATGCATCACGATGCAGCGCGACCGCACGTTGCCGATGGCACCGCGCAAGACCAAGCCGACCGCGTCATCGAAGCGCTGCGGCCCGGCGTCCGAGACGACGATCGTCGCGGTGCCACGAAACGCGAGGCTCGTCGACGAAGCGATGAAGTCGTTCGCCGAGGCCAGCAAGCTTTACGAGCAGACCCGACCCACCTCACCCGTCGCGAGACATGCCTACGCGAGAGCGAAGCTGCTGATCGCGGAGCGCGATCTCGAGGCCTTCTTGGCGGTGAAGTTTCCGACCAACCTCAACTTCTCGCCCGACCGGCCCCAGCAAGCGAAGGCGAGCAGCCAGAAGTTCGACGACTTCATCGCAGCCCGCCAGAAGCTCGGCGGTGCGGCCACCGTCAAGCTCGAGGCCGTGCTGATGATCAAGGATGCGGTCAATAGCATCGCCGCCGCGCAGCGCATCGGATTCCTCGCGCACGCGTTCGCGAGCGAGCTGATGACCGCCGAGATCCCTCGCGACGTGCGCACGGGGCAATACGCGGCCGACAAGGTCGAAGCGTTCTGCGACAAGATGACCGAGGTTGCCGAGCCGCTGCTCCAGCGCGCGGTCCAAGGCTACGACATCTGTCTCACGAAGGCGGGCGAGCTCGGCATCCACGACGCGGTGGTCAAGGCCTGCGCGCGCGAGCGTGCCGCGATCGGCCCGACGACGTTCGCGCTATCGACGGAGCTGGTGGCCGATTCGCCATTGCCGCTGCCGACCTTCGAGGAGGAACCGGTCCGCAGGAATCGGAAGCTGCCGGCACCGTTCGCCGAGGCAACCGACAAGTTCTGGGCGGTCTTCGGTCCGCAGGGGATTCCGGAGCCGCAATGCGGCCCGCTCGCGCGCAAGTTCGAGGCGTTCGCGAAGCAGGCTGCGAGCGCCGATGCGTACTACATGGCCGGCATGACGTACGGCCGGTGCAATCAGCTCGCGAAGGCGAAGGCGTCGTACGGCGCGGCGCTCGCGCTGGATCCGAAGCACGGCAAATCGATCTCGAACCTCGGCGAGCTCGAGTATCGCGCCGGCAATCTCGCGGGCGCGCGCAAGCAATGGGAGCAAGCGCTCGCGGTGAATCTCAAGCTGTTCAGCGCGCATCTCGGCATGGCGACGCTCGCGATCCACGACCTCCGCAAGCTGCCGGCGGATGCACCGGCTCGCAAGCAATTGACCGCGACGGCAGAGCTCCACGCGTCGAGTGCCGCGGCGGTCGGCAATCGCGGCGGGCCAGGACCGTACGTGCAGCTCGGCATCCTCGCGCTCGAACAGAACAAGCTCCCGCTCGCACGGGCATACGCCGACGACGCGAAGAAGGTCGACACCGCGCCGGAGGTCGATCTGCTGCTCGCCGCGATCGAGCTCCGGCACGGCAGGCCGGCGCTCCACATCCTCGAGGCCGCCGCCGCCGCTCCCTGGAAGCTGGACGACACGTACCTCGCGCTCGGCCTTCATTATCTCGCGCTGCGCCGTTATCACGACGCCACGACCGCGCTCGCGAAGGTCAAGCGCACGAGCTACGACGTGGTGATCGCGCGAGGCGTCGCCGCGCGTGGCATGGGCAAGCTCGCCGATGCCGAGGCTCGCTACAACGAAGCGCTCGCGCTCGACCCCAGTCGGCCCGAGGCGTTGTTCGATCTCGGCGTCCTGTGGAAGGACTACACGGCCGCGCGCGCGACGGATCCCGTCAGCGCGAAGGCTGCGTTCAGAAAAGCAGCAGACGCCTTTCGTCGCGTAAATACGCCGGAGGCGAAGCTGCTCGCCGATGACTGCGACCGCGCCATCGCGGTGTTGTGATCGGAGCCGGGAAGCGCCGGGAAGCCCCCGGAAGCCCCGGGAAGCCGAAAAGCGCGCGTCTGGTTACGGCGTACCCGTGGACCAGACGCCTGTCGGACTACGCGTCCGCGTCCGAATCCTTGGCGCCGGGAGCGCCGCCCTCGTTCTTGATCGAGGAAACTTCGTTGCGCACGGTCTGCGCGAACGCCTTCAGCTCCTGCATCGCGTTGCGCACGCGGGTACCAGCGGCCTTGTTGCCACCGTTGTAGAACTTCTGGAAGTCCGCTTCCATCCCGGCGACCAAGGCCTGGAGCTCGGCGAAACGGGCAACCGCGGTGGTCGGGACATTGTCGGGGGTTTCGGTATCGGTCATCTGGTTGGTCTCCATGAGGGGCCGGAGCTTGCC
This sequence comes from Deltaproteobacteria bacterium, assembly GCA_013696695.1. GTDB lineage: Bacteria > Myxococcota_A > Polyangia > Haliangiales > Haliangiaceae > JABFXX01. Next base: position 2,932 of record JACCYD010000323.1, read on the forward strand.
TCAAACCTCTGACATCGGGCTAACCTCGCGCAGCTAAATGGCTGACAACGAGAAGCTCCGAATCTCCGTCGATCCGACCCTGGCGGCTACGGAAGATCCGGAAGCCCGTTGGTTGCGCGAGGTTTACCAGCCAAACGCGCCGAATCTCACGCTGCGCGCGGTCATCGCGGGAGTCGTGATCGGCGCCCTGATGTGCCTGTCGAACCTGTACGTTTTTTTCAAGACGGGGTGGAGCTTGGGCGTCACGTTGACCGCCTGCATCCTGGCGTTCGGCGCGTTTCAGCTGCTGCAACGCGCGCGGATCGTTCGACGACCACTGGGCGCACTCGAAAACAACGCGCTCACCACGATCGCGTCGGGCGCCGGCTACATGACGGGCGGCGGCAACATGGCCGCGTTGCCCGCGTTGATCATGCTCACCGGTCAGCGCCCCGGCACGTGGACGCTCATCGCCTGGTTC
>JACCYD010000337.1 GCA_013696695.1 Deltaproteobacteria bacterium
CTTCGCGACAGTGCGCGCGCTCGGCAGCGCGCTCGCCGACGCCGTCGCGCCGAAGCGGCCGTGGGCGCAGGATCAGATCGGCGCGCTCGTGCTGGAGATGTTCGCCGACGAGACCGCCGCGCGTCGGGCGGCCGTCGCGCAGGCGATCGCGAACGACGGCGCCGCGCTCCACGGCCCACCGATCGCGTCGAACAGCGCCGAGAACGAGGACGACGAGCAAGGGTTTCCGTCGGTCGAGACCGAGGCCGGGCCGATCTCCGGTGACATCCAGACCGTCGTCGAGCGGATGGCGCTACGCGCCGCGACGGGCGTATCCCTGCCACCGGGCGGGCAACCGATCGCGGCTCCCGAGATCGGGACGGCGCCACCGCGGCAATCGCGGGTCTGGATGTACATCGCGCTCGTACTCGTGGTGCTCGCCGGCGGCGGAGTGGCGTTGGCGTTCGTGATGCAGCAGCAACCGCCCGAGCGGCAAGATCCGATCATCCTCGAGCAAGCCGATGCAGCGACGCGCGACAAGGACATGAAGACCGTCCTGCGGCACACCGGCGAGCTGGCGTCGTGCACGTCGAAGTACCGCGTGTCGGTGGAAGCCGCGACCGTCGACATGATGATCGACAGCGCCGGCAAGCTCGAGTCGGTACGGTTCGAGCCAGCGGAGATCGACTCCGGTCCGCTCGGCGGCTGCCTGCGCACCGCGCTCGGCAAGATCGCGTTCGTGAAACGCAACGCTTCGACCGGCTTGCACCTCGATCTCAGCCTGCCACCAAGGAAGTCCTAGGCGTCCGCGCCTCTTCGTGTATCTTGGACACCATGTTCACGTTCTTCTTCACCGAGGCGTCACCGTTCTCGCAGTGGTACCGATGCTCGTTCACCGTCGGTGACGCGAAGTTCAACTGTGCCGAGCAATTCATGATGCACGGCAAGGCGCTGCTGTTCGACGATGCCGAGGCTGCAGCGCAGATCCTGGCGGCTACTCATCCGGGCGAGCACAAGGCGCTCGGTCGCAAGGTGAAGCGCTTCGACGACACGCTCTGGAAGCGGGCGCGAGAGGCGATCGTGATGGATGGCAATCGCGCCAAGTTCACGCAGAACCCCGAGCTCCGCGAGGTGCTGCTCGCCACCAAGGGGACGACGCTCGTCGAGGCTAGCCCGTACGACAAGATCTGGGGCATTGGCCTGGCCGCGACTGACCCTCGGGCAGCGGACCCGACCCTGTGGAAAGGCCAGAACTTGCTGGGCAAGATCCTCACCGCACTTCGCGACGAGCTTGCCGCGTGACTTCGCACTCCCGCTCGAGGCCTAAACAAGGTTACGTTTCGGTCGGATACTGAGAGAAGTAATCGTGTGACCGAGCTCGTTCGTGGCCAGATTTCCGATCGTCCGTGGGGCCTCACCTTCGGTCAGCTAGGGCTTCGCGAGATCACGGGTCAGCTGACGGTGCACGCGGTCGACGGCCGCGATTATCGCGTCGCGTTCGAGCGCGGCGCGGTGGTCGGGGCGACGTCGCCACAGCCCACGGACTCCGCGACCCGGATCGCGATGACGAGCGGCCTGATCTCGTCGTCGCAGGTCGCCAACGTCGCACGCCAGATCGCCGCGACCCCGGAGATCGACGAGATCGCCCTGCTCGCCTCGGCGTGCCGGCTCAGCCCCGAGCAGGTCTCGAAGCTGCACCGGCGCGTGATCGCCCAGCGCGCCGCGCGCACGTTCTCGGTCGAGTCCGGAGCATTCGTCGTCGAGGACGAGATCACGATCGCGATGGCTCCCGAGGCCGCGGTCGATGTTCGCGCCGTGGTCTATCAGGGCGCCCGGATGAACCTCTCGGAGGTGCGGCTCCTCACCGAGCTCAAGACCCTCGGCTCCCACTTCACCCTCGGCGAGACGGCGATCGGGCACGCCGAGTGGTTTGGCATCGACCCACCAGAGCTGCCGATCCTCGATCTGCTCGTCGGCGGCACGTCGTTGCCCGCGCTCGAGGCCAAGCATCGCGAGCTCGATCCGCGCAGCGTCCAGGCGGTGATCTACGCGCTCGTGTCGTGCCGCGAGTGCATCGCGACGAACCCCGTCGAGCCCGTGGTGCGTCCTCGCACGCCGACTCCCCAGTCGCCCGATGGCATCTCGGTGTCGTTCAGGCCTCGCACGGGCGAGCACACGATCCCCGACTCGATCGCCATCGCGGTGCCTCGTACGGCGACGGCAAAGGGAGCGCTCCCGCGACCGACCTCGCCGGAGCCGTCGGCCGAGGCCGAGTTCCGCACGGCCAACGGGACGCGCGCCGGCATCGTCGCCCCGCGCACCCGCACCGCCGCGCCCACCACACCGCCGCTCACGCTACGCGCGAAGTCGAGCACCGTGCAGCCGCCGCTCGACGGCAATCCCGCATCGCCGACGATCGGTCCCACGTCGACCACCGCCCCACCGACCCTCGACAATCCCGCAGCGGCGATCCCCGGCCGGCCCAAGTCGGAAACCGCGCCATGGCCGCGCGGCAAGACGCCGACCATCCCGCCGTCGTCGAGCTCGGGCATGTCGATCCCGCGCACGCTCTCGCAAAACCCCACCGGGGCTCCGAGGGAGCTCGGCTACTCCGAGGGTACCGATCGGATCACGCAGTCACTGTCGGAAGCTGCGGAGTCGTTCAAGCGCGGCGTCGACGCGCTCCACGCCCACCAGCTCCCGCTAGCCTTCGAACAGCTGATGCGCGCTTCGACGCTCAACCCGCACGAGTTCGAGTACTCGGCGATGCTCGCCTTCGCCCAGCTCGCGAATGCGCTACCCGGCGATCGGCCGAAGTCCGCCGACAAGGTTCGCAAGATGCTTACCCACCTGACCCAGAAGTCGCGCGAGCCCGTGCAGGCGATGGTGTTTCTCGGGCAGCTCGAGCGCCTGCTCAACAACGACAAGCAAGCGATCGTGCATTTTCGCGCCGCGCTCGCCGCGCAACCTGATCACAACCAGGCCGCGATCGAGATCCAGCAGATCGAGGACAAGGTCGCGGAGAAAGGCTTCGGCGGCTTCTTTCGCAAGAAATGATCAGCGCCGCGCCTCTTCATCGCGCAGGCGCGCATGATCGAGCAGCAGGTGCGTGATCGACGAATCGAGCTCCGGCTTGATCTGCGCCGGACCGCCAGACAGCACCTCGAAGTAACCATCTTTCCAGTCGAGCACCGACATCATGATCGAGTGCGAGCTGGCATCGATCTCGTTCGATCGCGCACGCACGACGCGCCCCTCGACAACATCGATGAACGCGACGAGGTGATCGCGCGTCACCGAGAGCTGCCCGCTCTTGCGCTCTTGCTCGAACATGGACAGCAACGAAGGCAAGCCGAGCTCGGCGAGCGTGCCGCGTAGCACCACGCGATCGATCTCGCGTTGACTCGCACGCGCCCACCGGCGCGCGCGCAGGATCACCTCGAGCACGGTGAACGGCTTCGGGATGAAATCGACGGCACCGAGCTGGAGCGCCTGCAAGCGCACGATGTCGGACGCATCCGCCGACATCATCATCACCGGAACACCCGCGAGCTCGCCGTGGCGCCCCATCTCCTGGAGCACGTGAAGCCCGTCGACGACCGGCATGTCGCGCTCGACGAGCACGACGTCGGGCGTGCGCGACAGGCACGCACCGATCGCCTCCATGCCATTGGTCGCGGTCGCCACCGAGAACCCGGCGATGTCGAGGGCGGTCGACATCCGCTCGAGCAAGCGGGTCTCCGGATCGCCGACCACGATCCGGATCTCTCCCGAGTCGAGCACGGCCGTGTGATGCACCAGCAACCTGCCGACGGCCTCGGCAAACTGCTCGTCGGTCGGACGCACCGGATCGCGAAACACCACACCGACCCCGGGAAACCGGCCGAGCGTGCGGGCTTCGACCTCCCCGAGGCTATGCGTGACTTGCCCGGTGGTAAGGAACCGCTGACCGTTGGGAGAGATCACGAGCTGCACGACGGTGCCCACCGGCAACGGCGGCGACATCCGCACGAACATGCCGTACGGCGACAGATCCTGGGTGATCGCGCGCGTCTTCTTGCCGCCGGTGATCACCTCCACCGGCAGACTCATCGCGACGCGATTGTTGCGACGACGCACCGCTTCCGTACTACCCCAGATCGTCGTCGGGGGCCACCTCGTGGCGAAACGCGAACAACCGGTGCTGGAACGCTTCGTCGGAGAACCCGGGCTCGGCGTCGGTGCCGAAGTCGACATACGCGCGAACCAGCTCGCGACCCGGCTGGTCCCACCGGCAACACAGCAGGGTCACCGTGGCCGCGGCCTGCTCCGACGCGTACCCGATCACCGAGGTCACGCGCGCCTGCATGCACAAGCCAAAGCCGGTGACCGGCATCGCATCGCCGTCGCGGCGCGTGAGGGTGAGCCACTTGGGATCGCCGTAGACGACGATCCGCTGCACCGCGGTGTCGGGCGTGGTCTGGCGAAGGTACGTCGTGACCTCGCGGCGGATCACGGCGTACGGATCGTCGAGGCCGAACAGCATGTGCTCGGCGCCTTCGAGCACGGCGAAGTCATCACGAGGATCCGCCGGCATGATGGCGAATCTAACGTCGACTGCCCTGCGGGCAGAAGGGCGTATGGTATCGGCGGACACTGATGGCATGGCTCGAGCTCGCGGATGTCACCGTCGCCCTCGGTGGGCGCGATGTCGTGCGGGCGTCGTGCGAGGTCAGCGCCGGCCAGCTCGTTGTCATCGTCGGCCCCAACGGCGCCGGCAAGACCACGCTGTTGCGCGTGCTCGCCGGCCTGGTGACACAGCGCCAGGGTCGCGT
>JACCYD010000347.1 GCA_013696695.1 Deltaproteobacteria bacterium
GGCGAGGACTGCGACGACGGCAACACCTCCAGTGGGGACGGCTGCGCCGCTGACTGCACGATCGAGGTCGAGCCCGAACCGTGCTGCGGCGATGGCACCGTCGACACCGGCGAGCAGTGCGACGACGGCAACACGACGGCCGGCGACGGCTGCTCGGCGACCTGCACGACCGAGGTGATCAAGGAGTCGTGCTGCGGTGACAGCATCGTGGATGCCGGCGAGCAGTGCGACGACGGCAACACGACGGGCGGCGATGGCTGCTCGGCGACCTGTCAGGTCGAAGAGTACGCCTGCCCCAGGTGACTTCCGGCTACTCGGCGAAGTACGCGTCTCTCGACACGCAACGACGCGTGAATCGGCGAAGCGTGGATCGGCGAAGCGCTGATCGACGACGCGTGGATCGACGACGCGTCGCTTGGCGGCGTTGATCGCGCGTCTATCGTAAAGCGGCCCATCGGACTGGGAGCCAGACGACGATCGGCCTAGGCGGCTCTCGGTACGTTCCCGGGATTCATGCGCTGCGAAGGCAACGTCATCGGGGCTCTCGTCAACGCCACTTCCCGACGCTCGAGCTCGCAGCAGTCTCGAGCGCCCACGCGCGATCTCGAGCTGGCGTACGGATGGCGCCACCCGCCAACCCAACCCATGCCGCAGGAGCCAAGCGCCCACCTCCCGGATGGCTTTACTAATTTCGGATCCAGATCACGAGCCCCGCGCAGGGCCGGTTTCATTTCCTTCCGCCGGTGGATTGCCCTGGCCCACACATCGCGCCGACCTCTCATTGGTCAAATGCGATCTACACCCCCGCAGTGCGGAAGCGTACGGGGCGGTTGTAATTTTTTATAAAAATATCGGCGAATTCAATATAACAAAGATCGTCGTCGGTGATATAGGTTTGAGATGGTCAGGTTCCGAAAACGGCATTTGCAGCAGAGCCTTGGGCTCCGTGATCCAAATGTCGACGGGCGCGGTGGTAAGCGAAAGGGTGCCGGTCGGCCACCCAAAGGCCCGCGCTCGTCGGAGCCCCACAAGAAGCGGCCGTCACACGATCGACGACATCCCGTCCACGTCACGTTGCGGGTTGTTCCTGGGCTCGGCTCGCTGCGTAAGCGCGCCATGTATCTCGCGATCCGCGAGGCCACCATCGCGGTCCTCCCGCACGCCGGGTTCCGTATCGTTCACTTCAGCGTTCAGTCGAACCACACCCATCTGATCGCGGAGGCCAGCGGCAAGGCGGCGCTGTCGCGCGGGCTCAAGGCCTTCCAGATCTCGGCCGCGAAGCACATCAACGCGGCGGTGTCGAAGCGCGCCGGAGCTCGTCGACGAGGCCAGGTGTTCGCGGATCGCTATAACTCACGCGCCCTGACCTCGCCGCGCGCCGTGCGCCATGCCATTTGCTACGTGCTGAACAACTGGCGTCGCCACGAGGAGGACCGCGCAGAGTTGGCGCGCCACTGGAAGGTCGATCCGTTCTCGAACGGGACGCACTTCGGCTGGAAAGAACGAGAAGAGATGGGGCTGCTGTATCGCCCGCCGTCGACGTATCTTTCCCTCATCACCTGGTTGCCGAAGACGTGGCTACTCCGCGAAGGCTGGAAGAAGCACGGCCTGATCTCGGTCTACGAGGTCCCAGGTCCCGCGCGCCGTGCATCCAGATCAAGATCCAAGGCGAGGCCGCGTTCTCGTTCGCCCATTGGATGATCTCGTGGATCTCGCCTCACACCCGGAACGCACCCGGAACGCACCCGGAAACGCACCCACAGCTCGACCGTCTGCAGGCTGTGAGGCGATCAAGGAGGAGAAGAAGGGCGTCGTTGCCGCCGGTTGGGTGTTGGGCTTGGTTAAAAGAAACCGAACACGCACTGCGGCTCGAGGTCCGGATCCGAAATTAGTAAAGCCATCCGGGAGGAGGGCGCAGGGGCTCCAGTGGCATGGGCTGGGTTGGTGGGTGGCGCCATCCGTACGCCAGCTCGAGATCGTTCGTGGACGGTCGAGACTGCCGCAGATTCGAGCGTCGAACGATGTCGCGCTCGTCGAGCGACGCGAGCGTGGACCCGGCGACGCGAGTCCGTGATCGCTCGCGTCGAGCCGAGCCCGTTTGATCGCTCGCGTCGAGCCCCACCGCCGATCGTGTGTCGATCGTGCGGCGGGCTCATCGCGTCTCGGCGCTCGGTTGCGCGCTACTCGGCGATCGACACGTAGTAGTGCCCGCCGCCGTCGCCGTCGTCGTCGGCGCTCTCCTGGCCGCCGGTGATCACCTTCTTCGCGAGCTTCTTGACCGCCGCGATGCCCTTCTTGGTGAGGAAGTTGCGGGTCAGGTCGAGGACCTCGAGATGCGAGAACGCATCGGCATGCGCGGCCATCGCCTCGGCACCCTCGTCGGTCATCGTGCCGAGCGAGAGATCGAGCGTCTTGAGCTGCTTGAGGATCTTCGCGGTCGGCAGCGCTTTCGCGATCTCGTTCTGGAACTCCGAGTTCTTGAGGCCGAGGTACTCGAGCTTCGGCAGGTCGGTGCGATCGAGGAGCGGCTTGACCTCTTTGATCGAGCAGTCGCCACCGTACTCGTCGGTGCCATAGTAGATCTCGAGGTGCTTGATGTTCGGCATCGTCGCGGTGGCGATGTTCTTGCCGCACGACTTCGAGAGGCCGCCGGTGATGAAGCGCGCCTTCTCGAGCTTGGGCGCCACCATCTTGCCAACGTCGAACTCACCGGACTCGATGTCGAGCGTGCGGAGGTTCGGCACGGCCTTCCACATCTTCGCGAGGTTGCCGGTGTGGTGCCAGCTGATCTGATCGACGTTGTCGCCGAACGTGATCTTGCGGATCGTCGGCGGCGCCTTCTTGCCGATCATGTCGATGAGGTCCTGGAGATCATCGTCGTTCGGATCGCCGTTCGAGTGGAACGCGAGCTCGACGACGAACCGACCCGACGGGTGATCGAACACCTGCTCGAGGATGTCGACCAGGTCGCCCTCGTACTTACCCTGGTACTCGTTCGAGCTGAGGCGGAGGCGATGGATGAAGCCGTTGCGCCACAGGAACGCCTGGCGCTGCGTCTTCTGCCATTCCATCTCCTGGGCCGAGGAGCGCAGTTTCGTGGTCGAGTTGTTGCCACCCTCGTCGTGAACTTCTTGGTGGTCCGCGAGCGGGCCGAGGAAGTAGTCGCTGTGCTCCTCGATCAGCTTCTTCGCTTGACCGTCTTTGTTGCCGAGCTGCAGCGAGATCAGCTCGCCGCGCGGATCGCCTTGCTCGATCAACCAGTCGGCGTAGACGGTGTACGCGTCGCGATCGTTGGGATTTGCGAGGATCGCCTTCTCGAGCTCCGGGTTGCGCGCGTTCAACTTGGCGCCGCCGTCGCCAGCAGGTGCCGCCTTGCCCTTGCCGGCTTTCTTCGCCTTGCCGTTGGTCTCGGCGGGCGCAGCGACGACCTTGGCGGCTTTACCGCCGGCCGGCTTGTAGCCCTTCTTCACCTTCTCGGCGACGAGCTTGTCGTGCTCCTTCTTCGCCTCGGCGGCGGAGCCGAACTTCTTGATCGTGGTCTGGCCGCTCGCGCCGATCTTGCCGAACGTCGTCGTGAACGACTTGTCGGAGAGCGCAATCTCCCAAAACTTGTTCGACGTGCCTTCCGAGAACTCGTAACGAACGGACGCTGACATGAGGCTCCTCCCTGTAGTTGGAGGAGCGTCGACCCGGCGCCGCACGCATGCAATGCGTACGGCGCAGGATCTCGGGCTCAGGGCGTGCGGCGCGCGGCCGACGCCTTGCGCTTCACCTTGTTCACCTTCGCGCTGACCTTGTTCTTGACGCGAGAGACGGCGCCCTTGACGTCGCCCTTCTTGTCGACGACCGCGCCCTGCGCCTGGCGAACCTTGTCGCCGGTCGCCTTGCCTTCGGCCTTCATCAGCTTGCCCTTGATCTTGTCGATGATCTTGCCCATGACGTGCTCCTTGTTATCCGAGCCATCAGGTTGCAACGCAGATGCCACGCGTCATTCGATGCGCGCGCGATGTGCGACGACGAGCTGCGCGATCTGGTCTGGTCCGCTCGTCGTCTTGGCCGCTCGACGAGGCCGCTGGCAGCGTGGCTTCCGCTCGCCGTCCGTGAGCCACGTCCATCTCGTTCGAGGTCTCCGAGATCTCGCTCGACCCGGACGTGCCGAGCGGCTCGGCGCGCCTCGGTTGCGTGCTCCAACGCTCGGTCAGCCGCGAGCCTGACGAACGCTCGCGACGGGTCCAAAGCTCGCGATCTTCAAGCCTTGAGTGGCGCCGGCCGACCGGCTATGAAGCCTCATGATCGGTTGCCCGTGGAGCGTTCCGTGAGCTTCGTCCGCCAGTTCGGCGGCGGCACGGCGGAGGGTCGAGCGCGCGACAAGGCGCTGCTCGGAGGCAAGGGCGCCAACCTCGCCGAGATGGCATCGCTCGGTTTGCCGGTGCCGCCCGGCTTCACGATCACGACCGAGGTCTCGCGGCACGTCCTCGAGCACGGCGCGGGGAGCTATCCGGCCGAGCTCGCCGCTGAAGTCGATCACGCCCTCGCGCGAGTCGAGGAGCTCACCAAGACCGGCTTCGGTGACCCCGCCAATCCGCTGCTCGTCAGCGTGCGCTCCGGCGCACCCGCCTCGATGCCCGGGATGATGGACACCATCCTGAACCTCGGGCTCAACGACATCACCGTCGCCGCGCTCGCCAAGATCTCCAACAACCCGCGCTTTGCCTGGGATTGCTATCGCCGGTTCGTGGCGATGTACGGCGAGGTCGTGATGGGCGTGGTCGCGCCCGCTGAAGATGCCGAGCTGCCGTTCGACGTCATCCTCGACGACATCAAGCGCACGCACAAAGCCAACCGCGATCAGGATCTGACCGAGGTCGCGTTACGCGAGGCAGTGCAGCGTTTCAAGGCCGAGATCCACAAGGCCACCGGTCAGGTGTTCCCCGACGACGTCAAGACCCAGCTGTGGGGTGCGATCGGCGCGGTGTTCAGGTCGTGGGGCAACCCGCGCGCCGACGTCTATCGCAAGATGCACGGCATCTCGGCCTCGATGGGCACCGCCGTCAACGTGCAGGCGATGGTGTTCGGCAACCTCGGTGAGGATTGCGCCACCGGGGTCGCGTTCACGCGTAACCCGGCCACCGGCACGCCGGAGATGTACGGCGAGTTCCTGACCAATGCGCAAGGCGAGGATGTCGTCGCCGGCATCCGCACGCCCGAGCCGCTCCCGGAGCTCGGCAAGAAGCTCCCCGCGGCGTACGCCGAGCTGGTGCGGGTCGCGAAGCTCCTCGAGGGCCACTTCCGCGACATGCAGGATCTCGAGTTCACGATCCAGAAGGGTCAGCTGTTCATGCTGCAGACCCGCAACGGCAAGCGCACCGGCAAGGCGATGGTGAAGATCGCCGTCGATCTCGTCGCCGAGAAGCTGCTCGAGCCGCGCGAGGCGGTGCTGCGTATCGAGCCCAGCAAGCTCGACGAGGTGCTCCACCCCACGATCGATCCGAAGGCCCGCCCGGCGTCGATCGGCAAGGGCCTGCCCGCATCACCGGGCGCCGCGATCGGCCGCATCGTGTTCACCGCGAACGCCGCCGAGGAGTGGGCGGCCAAGGGCGAGACGGTGTTGCTCGTCCGCACCGATACCTCGCCCGAAGACATCCACGGCATGAAGGCCGCGGCCGGCATCCTCACCGCACGCGGGGGCATGACGAGCCACGCTGCCGTCGTCGCGCGCGGCATGGGCAAGTGCTGCGTCACGGCATGCACCTCGCTTCGCGTCGACGTCGTCAAGAAGACGGCGAGCTTCCTGGGTGGTGGCAAGGAGCTGAAGTTCAAAGAGGGTGACACGCTGACGCTCGACGGCTCGACCGGCGAAGTGTTCGTCGGCACGTTGCCGCTGGTGCCGGCGCGCCTCGGCGAGGAGCTCGGCACGCTGATGAAGTGGGTCGACGAGCTCCGCACGCTCAAGGTGCGGACCAACGCCGATACGCCCACCGACGCTCGCACCGCGCGCAGCTTCGGCGCCGAAGGCATCGGGCTGTGCCGCACCGAGCACATGTTCTTCCAGCCCGAGCGCATCCTCGCCGTGCGCGAGATGATCCTCGCCAACGACGAAGCGGGCAGGCGCGCGGCGCTCGCGAAGATCTTGCCGATGCAGCGCGGCGATTTCGCGGAGCTGTTCCGCGTGATGGACGGCCTGCCGGTCACGATCCGCCTTCTCGATCCACCGCTTCACGAGTTCTTGCCGCACGAGCCGCACGACATCGAAGAGGTCGCGACCGCGCTCGGCAAGCCCGTACCCGTGATCGCAGCGAAGGTGGCGGAGCTGTCCGAGTCGAACCCGATGCTCGGGCATCGCGGCTGCCGGCTCGCGATCACCTTCCCGGAGATCTACGAGACGCAGTGCGAGGCGATCGGCGCCGCCGCGGCCGAGGTCGCGCGCGAAGGCATCGAGGTCTTGCCCGAGATCATGATCCCGCTGGTCATGGTGCCCGAGGAGCTGCGCCGGCTGCGTGCATTGGTCACGAAGGCGTTCGACAAGGCGCTCGGCGATACCAAGATCCCGTACACGATCGGCACGATGATCGAGTTGCCGCGCGCCTGCGTGGTCGCGGATCGGATCGCCGAGCACGCCGACTTTTTCTCGTTCGGCACCAACGACCTCACGCAGACCACGTACGGGTTGTCGCGCGACGATGCCGGCCGGTTCTTGCCGGCGTACATCGATGGCGGCGTCCTCCAGGTCGACCCGTTCGCCGTGCTCGACCCAGACGGGGTGGGGGCATTGATCGAGCTCGGCGTTCGCGGCGGGCGTGGCGTCAAGCCCGACCTCAAGGTAGGCATCTGCGGTGAGCACGGCGGCGAGCCGAGCTCGGTCGAGCTTTGTCACCGTATGGGATTCGATTACGTGTCGTGTTCTCCGTTCCGCGTGCCGATCGCGCGGGTGGCGGCCGCGCGTGCAGCGCTCCAAGCGGGCGGAACATCTAGGAAGTGACCAGGATCATGCAGGCAACCCAGGGACGACCGGACCGGTCGAAGCGTGTGCGAATGAGGCCCTCGATCCGTCTACGTCTCCTTGGTCCTGTGGCCTTAACCGTGGGTTGCACGGCCTCCGCCGAGGAAGTCCGCCCTCCCGTCGACGAGATCTTCTTCCCGACCGGGTTGGCGATCGCGCCCGACGAGTCCGTGCTGTTCCTCGCTAACGGTAACTCGGAGCTTCGCTACGACTCGGGCTCGATCTCGGTCATCGACCTCGCGCTGGTCGACAGCATCGCGAACGACTGGATCGCGACCGGCGCCGTGCCGGCCGGCTGCGAGCCGGATCGCGATCACGTCGAGATGATGACCTGTGATACCCGGCAGGAGAACGACGCCCCGAGCTTCATCTCCGCGCAGGCCGGCGTGCGCGTCGGCAACTTCGCCACCGACATCGCGGTCCAGGATCTCGACGGTGGCCGGCTGCGCCTGATCATCCCGACCCGCGGCGACCCGTCGATCACGTGGGCCGATTGGGACGGCGTGAACCTGAATTGCAACGACGGCGCCGAAGGCTTCGCGCTGTGCGACGATCCGCACCGGCTGTCGTTCGCCGTCACCGATCCAGACATCGTGATTCCCGAGGAGCCGTTCGGCGTGTTCGCCGATTCGGGCGGCGAGTTCGCGATGGTCACGCACCTGACCACCGGCGCGGTGACGCTGGTCAACTCGCCGAAGAACGGCAACGCGGTGATCTCCGACATCACCTCGAACGTGTTCCTCCCCGATCCCAACACCGGCCTCCGCGGCGCCACCGGCATCGCGGGCCGCACGCCGAAGTCGGCCGGCGACATCGTCTACGTCGCGAGCCGCACCGAGGATCGCGTGCAGACGTTCACGGTCGGACGGCCGCCGAACAGCGACCTGCCGTATCTGCTCGCCGGAAACTTCTTCTTCCTCGATTTTGTCGGCGGCAACACCGGCAACTCCTCCGATTCGCGCGGCATGACGTTCTCGCCCACCGGCGACCTCATGTACCTCGTCAACCGCCGGCCGCCGTCGCTCCAGGTGTTCGACACCTCGCTCGACGAGACCGGGTTTCCGGCGAATCGCCCGGTCGGCGCCACCGACATCTGCCGACAGGCTTCGACCGTGGCGGTGGCAGACAGCGGCGATGGCGAGCGCGTGTACATCACCTGCTTCCAGGACGGTCAGCTCTACGTCGTCGACCCGCGCTCGACGGTGCAGACCGAGGACATCGTGCTCGTCGGTCGCGGCCCGTATTCGGTGGTCGCCGCGCCGACCCGCAAGAAGCTGTTTGTCACCAACTTCCTCGAGGACACCCTCGTTGTACTCGACATCACGCCGAACGCTCCGACCCGCAATCGCGTCGTCCTGCGGATCGGCATCCCGAGGAACCTCCGATGAAGACGCTCGCTCTCTTGATCCCCGTCGTGCTCGCATGCGGCGAGACCACGTCAACACCGCCGAGCCAGCTCAACCTCGACCGACCCACCGACATGACCTTCGCGTGCGTCGGCGGCATGCGCGTCATCCCCGACGATCGCACCGATCAGATGATGGGCGATCCAGCCGACGAGATCACGCTGTCGGCGATGCCGACGCCGGCGTGCGACATCCGCTCGTTGGCGTTCGAATCCACCGATCCACGGCCGGTGCCGCCCGGGCAAGACGATCTCACCGCTGCGGGCGGCTTGCCCATCGCGCCGGCGTTCTGGTTCTCGTTCATCCTCCAGACCGGTCCGGGCACCGTCGCGATCGCACAGTTCCAGACCAAGCCGGCGACGGCGTTCGCGGGCGCCGACGTCTCGGTGCTCGATGCGGATCCGCTGACGCCCGGCAAGAACGGCATCAGCATCGGCGAAGATCCGGTCGCGATCGCCACCGATCGCGCCGGCTGCAAGATCGTCACGGCCAACGCGGGCTCGTGCGACCTCTCGGTGCTCGACATCACGAGCGCCGTCGACTTCGATCCGAGCACTCCGATCGACGTCAACCGGCTCGCGGTCACCAACCCCAATGGCACGGCGATCCGCGCCAGGCCGGCGGCCATGGTGGCCGAGCCGCAGATCGATGTCATCGGCAAGCGGTGCAGCGCCACCGCGACCGGCCTGCTCTACGTCGCGTATCCGAGCTGCCATCTGGTCGCCGCGATCAATTCGGCCGACGGCACGATGGTCGGCGGCGTGCTCTACGAGGCCGCCGGTCCGCGCCTGCTCGCCGCCGGCGAGAGCGTGAGCTGCGTCGACGAATGTAGCGGCGGAGCCGCACCGACGGCCGGCATTCGCCCGGTGACGATCGATCTCGAGAAGGATCCGCGCACGCTCGAGCGCCGGATGGTGATCGGCGCCGACAACTCGGCCTCGATCACGATCGTCGAGCTTTCGGAGATCGATACGTTCCCGGAGTCGCTCGCGCAGGTGGCTCTCGAAAACGCCACGGGCGATCTCGGCATCACGCATGTCGCGCTGTCGCCGCAGATCGGCATGGGCGGCGAGACCGGCACCGTCAACGACGAGACCGCACAGGGAGGTCAGTTCCAGTTCGTCTACGCGATCGCGACCGACGACACCATTCGCGTCGCCGACGTGCTCGCCCTCCGCAAGGAATGCGATACGCAAGTCGACCCGCGCTACACGCGCGAGATCACCAGCGTGAGGGATCTGTCGTGCTTACCCGTCGGTGATCCGCTGACGCCGCCGCGCCGCGCCTACGTTCGCGGTCCGGGCATCGAGCTGATCGGGGATGCGATTCCGATGTCGGTCGACATCATCAAGTCGGTTCCGGTCGAAACCGGAACCTTCCAGGGCGAAGCCACCACGTTGATCGGCTACTTCGCGATCATTGGCGCGTCGAACGGCGGCGTGTTCATCGCCAACGTCGACGACGATAATCGCCGCGATCTGTTCTCCGAGACGCGCCCGCTGTTGACGCCGATGCCGTTGCAGGTCGCTCACCAGCTGCGCGATGGGGTCGAGGATCGCGGTGCGCTCGCCGAGGTCGAGCTCGACCCAGATGGTGACGGCGTGCCGGAGCTGGTCCCGCTGTGCGACATCAATGGCACCGAAGACGTCACCGGTACGATCCAGGGTGGGCCGCGTGCAGCGGTGCCGCCGGCACGCAACATCCCGGTCGGTACGTACGCACCCGAGAAGGTGTTCCAGCTCCCCGGCTTCCGGCAGTTCCAGTGTGTCGGCGTCGACTCGACGCGCGCCGTCAGCGAGCTCGCATTCACCGCGCCCGAGGAGATTCGCGACTTCGTGTTCCCGGATCTCGCGGCGCTCCGCACCGAGGACACCTGGTCGCTCGTGTGGGAGGGCTCGCTGTCGCAAGACCGCCTCGACACCTCGGTCGACGGCCCGGCGATTCGCGAGAGCGAGCTCCGCATCGATGGCTCTGGGCTTCACCTGATCGACTCGTCGAAGCCGTTCTGCAACGCCGGCGTCGAGCGCTTCGACCTGATGCAGATGCGCGGCTGCGCTCCGCAGTTCGGCGATCTCGATTGCCCCACCGGCTTTCGCTGCTTCGTTCACCCGAACAGCCAGCTCCAGGGCATCGGCGCGTGCTTGCTCGACGACGAAGCAGATCGGCTCGCGGATGCGTGCAAGGACTTCCTGACGTCGGTCCGCCGCTACACCGTCGGCGCTACCGAGGCCGGCGAGCTCCAGCTGCTGCCGCGCCGCCACACGCTGCGCACCACTCCGATCGAGGGCTGTGCCATCGGCCAGCCGGGTACCGATCTGTGCACGAGCCTCGCAGACTACGCGCTCACGCAGTCGGTGTCGCAACACCCGATGTTCGACACCACCGCACCCGACACCCACACCTGGTCGTGCGAGACGGATCCGCTGCGCAGGCCGACGACGCTGGGTGGTCGCTGCCAGATGAAGTGCGACGTCACGGCCGACTGCCTCACCGGCACGATCTGCCAGGGTGCCACCGGGTCGGGCAAGGCGGGCTTCTGCATGGAAGGCGTGTTGCCGCCGCAGTCGTGCATCAACGCGCCGCAACGCTACGAGCTGCGCGTGGCCGAAGCGTTCGCCGTGATCGGCCAGCGCACTGGCTTCGAGCACCCGATCATCGCCGACGCCAACGGTACGTGCGTCAGGGACGCCACCAAGAGCCCGCTGATCGCCGGCCGCATTCCGCTGACGCCGCCGGCCTGCGATCCCACTGCGGATCCGCTGACCGGTCGGTTGCCCGACGGCACGTTCGAGCCCAACCCGTGCTCGCTGACCACCGAGACCGTCGACGTGGTGCCGCAGTATCTCGCGGGCACTTGCGACCTCAACCCCGACGAGCAGACGCGGCTGGTTCCACGCGAGGCCTCCGCGATCCGGTTCCGCAACCGCGGCCTCAACCTGACGATCGTAGACCCCACCTATCCGGGCGACGCTGCGTGCGTCCTCGATCGCGGCGGCAACCTCGGAAACATCCCGCACGTGTTCACCAACTATCAGCTGTCGTTC
>JACCYD010000406.1 GCA_013696695.1 Deltaproteobacteria bacterium
GCTCGACGCCCACGCGAAGTTGCCGATCGCACTCGCGGCGAACGAGTTCCTGCTACTCGACGACGCGAAGATGTCGACCAGTCGATCGCACGCGCTCGAGGCGCAGACGATCCTCGCGAACGCGCCTGCGGACCTCGTACGGCTCTACCTCGCGAAGATCCGGCCCGAGGACACGGCCACCAGCTCGAACCTCGCCGGCGCCACGATGTACCTGAACTTCGTCGCGCGGTACTGGCAGGACTGGCTCGAGCGGCTCGCGCGCGCGATCGCCGCCGAAGCAGACTCCAAGGCACCCGCCGCGGCGAATCCGTCGCTCGCGCCGTGGTCGCAGGAACAAGCGCAGTTCGTCGCCCAGCTCAAGGCGATCGCCGGCCGCGCGCGCCAGGGCTACGAGGACATGTCACTGCGCGAAGTCGCGCTCGCGCTCGGCGAGCTCGTCGAACGCGCGATGGCATTCGGTGCCGCTCAACAACCACTCGCTGGCCTCGCGAGCCTCGCCGGGCAACGCGACACCGGCCTCGCTCTCGAGCTCGGCGCAGCCCGCACGCTCGCGATCATCGCAGCGCCGCTGATGCCCGCGTTCGCCACGCACCTGTGGCTCGCGCTCGGCTACTCGGGGCCCATCGAGTTCTTCGACGAGGTCTCACCGATTCCGCCGGGCCAGCCGATCATCACCGCCGCGTTGATCCAGCGAACGCTGTTCCCTGCCTGGATCGCCCTGTCATGACGTTCCGCGGACTTGCGATGCGGGGACAGGATCCCCCCCTCCAGCTCCTCGAGATCACGCGGGTTCTGGCCCGAAACGCCAAATCGCTTTTCCAGGCCGCGCTTGACTGACACCGCTGACATCGTCGTCATCGGTGGCGGCGTGATCGGCACGTCGACGGCGTTCCATCTCGCGAAGCGCGGCGCGAAGCCGCTGCTGCTCGAGAAGCGCGCGATCGGATCGGGTGAAACTCACAAGTCCGGCGGCTTCGTGCAGACGCACTGGGATCATCTCGGCGAGGTGCGGTTGATCGCGTTTGCGCGACACGTGTTCCAGAACTGGAGCGATGTCGTCGGCGGCGAGTGCGGCTGGGAGCAGAAGGGCTACCTGCACGTCACCGGCAGCGAGCGCGAAGCGAACGTGCGGCGAACGCACCAGATGCTGCTCGACGAGCACCTGGAGTCGATCTGGCTCGAGCCCGCTGAGCTGGCAAAGCTACAGCCGCTGCTGAACCTCGACGGTCTGGTCGGCGGCACCCACGAGCCCGCGAGCGGCTGGGCCAACCCACTGACGACCACGCGATCGCTCGCCGATGCGGCGCGACGCCACGGCGCCGGGATCCGCGAAGGCGTCACCGTCACGCGGATCGTGCATGACGGCACCAAGATCACCGGCGTCGAGACGTCGGCCGGACCGATCGCGGCGCCGATCGTGATCCTGTGTGCGGGTCCGTGGACCGCGGAGCTCCACGTCGGTGAGCCGCTGCCGATCCAGCTCGAGCGCGGTCAGGTCACGTACCTCGAGCGACCGGGCGGGTTGCCCGACGTCGAGATCGGCTTCTATGACGAGGTCACCGGCCTCTACACGCATCCCGACGGCGCGACCAACCTCGTCGGCATCGATGCGCCCTTCGCGAAGGTGGCCGACCCCGAGGACTACAAGCGCGAGCTCGATCCCGAGTATCTCGAGGGGGTGCAGCGCGCCCTCGCCCGTCGGCTGCCGAAGCTCGCGGGCGCAGCGCTGGTCCGCGGCGTGGTCGGGCTCTATGACTTCACGCCGGTCGGCCAACCGATCATCGACGGACCGCTCGGGCTCGCCGGGTACTACGTCGCCGCCGGCTTCTCGGGCACCGGCTTCAAGAGCGCACCCGCGACCGGGCTCGGCCTCGCCGAGCTCGTGCTCGACGGCAAGGCGCACTCGGTCGATCTCTCGCACCTGACGCTCGCGCGCTTCGCGCCGGCGCCGTCGTTGCCGCCATTTCCGCCGGCGCTCGTGACGAAGATCAACGCGCTCGGGGCGCTGCTGTCTCCCGACGAGCAGGCGCGACTGGTCCCGTACATGACCTCACTCCCACCGGGGGAGCTGGCTGCGTTCGCAATGGAGCTGATGACCGGCGACGTCGCGGCCCTCGCGACAAGACTGAGAAGCGCGTTGCGGTAACGCTCGCAGCGCACACGCTCGCGTCACATCCAAGACCGGCCGGCACTACAGGGCATGACGAAGCCGACGAAGACCACGAAGCCCGCCCGCACCCTCCCCGTCGTCGACCTCGCGACGGTCGCCGGTGGCCGCGACACTTTCAGGGAGCCCGGCAAGCTCGACTTCCCGAACGTGTCTCAATAGGCGTGGCTGCGTAGCTCGCCGGCGAGCATGCCGCGCGCCATCGCGAGCGCCGCGATCGCGAACGGCGTCGCGACCAGCGGATCGTCCTCGCGCATCTCGGTCGCGCCGTTGCGCCAGCTGCCATCGACGTGTTGCCGGCGTAACACTTCTTCGGCCAGCGCCTCGGCCCACGCCCGCTTGCCGAGGTGACGAGCCGCGTGTGCCGCGGTCCACGCCCAGTAGTAATACGACGACGCGCGGCGCACCTCGTCGCTCGCGGGGAACGCGCCCGGATTGTTCGCAGGGTCGAACGTGCGCTCGAGGAAGCCGATCGCGCCCGCGACCTTGGGATCGTCGATCGGCCGGGCGAGCCGGAGTAAGGCGCGCAGGCCATCCGCGGTCATCGAGCCGTACGAGCGCGGCTTGGCCCCGTCGAGCCCTGCCTTGTTCGCGCCGGGCTCCGAGGGTGAGAAGACCAGGCCACCGTCCGTGTTCTGGCAGCGCTCGACGAAGCCGCGCGCCGCGACCAGCGCTGGATCGTCGACCGGCACCCGGCCGAGCACGAGTGCGCCGATCGCGAGGACTGTCGCGGACAGGTTCGCGGTGGGGAGCTCGCCCGCCGTGCCATCGGGGCGCCTCGCCGCCTCGGTGGCGTAGCCCCAGCCGCCGAACGATGGATCGCTCGCCGACCAGCCGCGCGTCGCGTCGAGCTGCAGGCCGCGAAGCGCGCCGAGCAGTGCCGCGTGCGTGGCGCGATGACGCTGGTTATCCGGCGCGCCGAGCACGAGTGCGCCGATCGCGTACGCGTGCAGCGGGTAGCTGACCTCGGGCGCACCGCGCACCACGCCGCCGGGCGCGATCGTCGACAAGAACTCGACGCCGCGGCGATACGCGGGCTGGCTCGCCGGTTCCTGCGGCGCCATGCGGAGTGACAACGCGACGAGCGGCGTCACCGACCAGCCATCGCGCAACGCGGAATACGTGCGCGATCGCCACGCGCCATCGGGATGTTGTCGCGTGACGAGGAACGCCCCCGCGCGCTGCAACGCGACGTCGATGCGCTCGAGCTGCGTTGGCTCGCGCGGCGACGCGCATGCACTGCATGCAGCGAGCACCGCGATCGCGAACCGAGTCATCGATCGATAGTGAAGCGATTTGACGTTTCGCTCCAGGAGCCCTGTGAATTCGCGGAGCTGGAGGGGTGGATCCTGTCCCCGCTCGCTAACTAGCGATTACCGCGGTGGCCGGCGTGCGGTCCCCCATCAACACGAGCAGGGCCGCGGCCGTGCAGAACGTGCGTCCGGTGATGCAGTGATGGCCGGTCCACGAGCCGTCCTCGTTCTGCACCTTGCCGACGAGCCCGGCGACCGCCGTGTCCCACTTGAGCCACTCGTCGCCGCCCTTCTGGACCATGGTCTCGCTGATCAGGAGATACGACAGGTATTCCTCGCCGCCGTTGTTGCCGAAGCCGGCAACGAAGTTCTTGTTTTGGAACTGGGTGACGAGCTGGCGCTCGTTGTCCATCGCGGCGGACTCGGCCTGCTTCGCATCTTTTTCGGCGGCATCGATCTCGGCCTTGGTCGGGATATCGGGAGTCTGCAGCTCCGGCGAGTAGTGCTTGGCGGCCTTGGCCTTCATGCTCTCGGCCTTGCTGCGCTTGGTCGACGCATCGTCGCGGATGCTCGACGAATCGGCGGCGGCACCGTAGAGCATGACGCCCGCGCTGCCCTTGCCCGACATGCCACCGGCACGCGCCGAGGCTTCGACGCGCATCAGCACGCGCTTCGACACGTCGATGCCGGTCTGCGCGGCGCGGTTGAGGCCCTTCGCGGCCAGTGCCTGGCTGAGCACGGGTGCCCAGCCGTTGTCGTCCCACGAGCCGTTCTCGCGCTGGTTCTTCTCGACCTTGTTGACGACCTTCTTGAGCGCGGCGTCGATCCGCGCGTTCGCGACGCCGTCCTTGCCGGTGCCGCGCGCTTCGGTGAGGAGCATCAGCGCGGCGAACGTGTCGGCGTACTGGCCGATCTTGCTCTGCACGCGCGTGCCGCGAACGGCGGTGACGTAGAGCGATCTGTCATCGCTCGCTTCGATCTCGGCCATCACGTAGTCGAGGCCCTTCTGCACCACGTTCGCGTACTGGCCGCCGCGCGGCGTGCTGCCGGAGCGCAGGAACGCGATCACGGCCATCGAGCTATCGGCGACATTGGCGCCGGCGTTGCCCGGCTGCGAGCCGCGCATCGTGCCGGCTTCGTCGCCTTGGCCCCAGCTGCCGTTGTCGAGCTGGTGCTGGGCGAGCCACGCGAGGCCCTTCTTGACCGTGTCGTTGATCGGCTTCGGATCGACGGCGGTGCGACGCACGAGCGGCACCGACGGGTCGCTCGGGTTGTGAACCAGCGGATCGGCTCGTTTCGGAGTCGGCTGTTGGCCGGGACCACCGCATCCGGGAGCGATCGCGAACACGAGAGCAAGACTGGCGGCGAGAGTGCGCAGACGCATGAAGACCTCCGTTTGGATTCCTCCAACGCGCCAACGCGGCGTCTGATCTCTGCAATCTTGCGAGGCAACCTGCCCCACGCAGCCGGGGTCGAATTCGCAGCCTCCGAGTTCGTGATCGGCGCAGACGGCACGTCGTCTTGCGATCCGAGCTGCTGGCTCGCGGCGAATGCGGTTGTTCTTCGCGCTACGCCCCGGTGTGGCCGACGCGCCGGCCGCGCCGCTGACCGTCGACCCGCATCAGCATTAAAGCGCGCGGCCGCAGTGCGGGCAGAAGCGCGTGTTTGGCGGAACCGGCGAGCGGCAGCTGCCACAATGCGCTTCGCGGGCTTGAAGATCGCCGTGAAAGCGATCGCACGTCATGTCGAGCGCGACGCGCTGACCGGACGCGGTGCGCGAGCGCGCGAGATCGATCGTCACGCAGTAGAAGACGTGCTCGCCGCACACGTTGCAGTTGCGAACATCGTCGGAGTCGCTCGGTAGCGCGCGCCAGTACGCGGGACAACGACCAGTCGTGGTGGTGCAACCCTCGATCAGCGAGCGCGACACGCGGCTGCGCCAGTCGACGCTGATCCGCGGCGCGAGCTCCAGCAGCCGACGCCGCGTGTGGGCGTAGCGTGGATCTTCCGGGCTCATCTGCGCGAGGACGCAATCGAGTCGCAGGAACTCGGCGCGCACGACCTCGCCGCGCCGCTCGAGCCAGTTGACGT
>JACCYD010000413.1 GCA_013696695.1 Deltaproteobacteria bacterium
GTCAGATGCTGCTCGGCAGCGATGCCGGCGCGCAGTCGCTCGCGACGACGATCCAGACGGCATGGGCGACGTTCATCCGAGGCGCCGCGCCTGCCGCCGAGGCCTTGCCGCGCTGGCCGATCTACGAGCTGCCGCGTCGCTCGACGATGCTGATCGACCGCGAGTCACACGTGGTCGACGATCCTGCCGGCGCGCAGCGCGCGCTGTGGCCGTGACCTGGTGCATCTGACCTCCGCCTCGACATCCAGCAACCGCCGTTCCATGTCGCTGCCCGATCGGATAGTTGCGGGTCAGTGGGGCTCAGAGTCCTCGAACCCGCCGCGCGTGCGATCGCGGTTTTCCACGCTCAGTTTTTCGAAACCAACTACTTCGCGACGCACGCGTGAGTGCTGCCCTCCTGGGGCGTCTTCAAGCAGCCGTCGATCTGACCGTCGGGGCAGACGAGCGCGATCTCTTGCGCGCAGGGCGTGCCGCTGCCGTCGGGCGTCGTCGCCGCGCTGCCGGTATTGCTCATGCTCGTGTTCGGATCCGTGGCGGTCTTCGAGCCGCCACCACATGCACAAACGAACACCGCGATCGAGAGAGCTCTTTTCATGCGCCGGAAGCTATCACGCTCGATCGGATCGCGATGGCGCCGACGAATCCGCCGATCCAGGAATTCTTTCCCGGCTCGTGTGCGGTCCTTCGCGCTGCCGATCCTGGCCGCTGCACTACGAATCCTGCTCCAACGTAGGGCCGGCAGGGACCTTGGCGACGATGTTGCGGCGCACACCGACTGACAGGTTTCATCTGCAACCACCGCGCGCTGGCGCTGTCGCGAGTGAGTGAAGTGGCTCGTGATCGCGTGTCTCGCCGGCACCCTGGTGTCGGCCGCGTGGCGCATCTGTCGCCCCGGGCGACCCGCCGCGTGCGAGCTACCCCCGCGCGATTGCGTCGGCGACGATTGCGGGGACCTCGTGCAGATGTTGCCCGCGGTCGGCCCCGGCTACGTCGACGACTTCGAGATCTACGAAGACTCGTCGGTATGGTCGACCAGCTATCTGCGGCGCGAGCTGATGATGCTCGTCAAGTACGCGGCCGCCCGGGTCGCGTGCGATGCCGCGGAATGGCGCACCGGCAATGGCGCGCCGATCGGCCTTGGCGATGGCAGCGACGTCGACGGCAACACGCCGGGCACCGCCTACGGCAAGCCGCGGCACCCGCGCACGACACACGAGCACGGTTACGACATCGACATCGCCTATTACCAGCGCGCCAAGGACAACCGGATCCAACCGGTGTGCCCCACGGGCGATGGCGTGGACGCGTATCGCTGCGTGAAGCCTCCGGATACGCTCGATGCGAAGCGAACTGCGCTGTTCATCGGAACATTGTTCGAGTCAGACCGCGTCCGGATCGTCGGCGTCGACGGCAAGGTGGCGAAGCCGGTGCTCGATCAGATCCGTCGCTTGTGCGCCTCCGGGATGCTGTCCGCCGACGCGTGTGCGCGGATCAAGCTCGGCTACGAGACCGAGCTCACCGGGAAGCACTGGTACTACGGCCATCACAATCACCTGCACGTCAGCCTCGAGCGCTAACAGCTCACCGCTCGCACGTCTCGCAGTCGACGACCTCGGTCTCGGCAGGCCATCGCTTGAGGAGCTTCCCGTTCGGGCGCTTGCCCTGATGAATGTCGACGTACGCGCGGCGGTGCTGCATCGTGTGGCCGGCGTTCGAGTTCGCGATGAAGCGGCACTCACCCATCTCCCACGGCTCGCGGTACGCGCCGACGTGTCCATCGACACGGCGGAGATAGGCTCGCTGGTCCTCGGCCGGCAGCGACCGCCGGATCACGCGATTGAGCCCGCCTTGCACGTCGTCCCAGTCGCTCGCTAGCGGCTCGTCCGCGAGGATCGCCGCGCGTGCGGTGGCGAGCTCGCCGGTCTGAAGGTGCGCGGGCAGCTCGAGCAGCATCGCCTCGATGACCTCGGGAAACGGTGCGATCGCGGTGAACGTGTGGCGCTCGACCTCCTGATACGGACACCGGATCTCGACCACGCGGGGCTGCACCGGACCGGCGCACCCGTCGTGATGAAAGTACTCCCCCTGGCTCAACCGGCCGCGGCTCGATCGACCGCGGACCTCGCGATACAGCGCGTCGTCTCCGCCGACGGACTTGCAGACGACCAGGCCCACGCGATCGACGAGCGAGAAAAATCGCTCGCGATGCTCCGGGGCGAGCAGGATCGCGTTGACGTAATCCGACGGAGGGCTGCCCTCACCGGCGAGGCCGTCGATGACAACCCCGAGCCCCGACCGGGAGGCCACGCGAAGACTCCACGGGCCAAACCGCTCCTCGACCACGGCATCGGGCACCACGCCCTCCAGTATCACTGAATGTCGCGTCTAGTAACTTCCTGGATGTGAGTGGGCTCTGGGATTGCAGTTCCTTTCATTCAACGAAAGGAATGCACATGCAGAAATCACTGAAGACTATCGAAAACACGACCGAGCTCGCGACGAAGACCGAGGAACGCGGCGCGATTGGCGCTGCAATTCTCGTCTGGCTGCTTGGTGGCGGTCTGGGGCTCGTGGTGCTGGTGTTCATCCTCGCGAAGATCTTCTAGAGCGAGCGTCGGTGCCGAGCGTCTCCGCGCATCACTAGGCTCGTCGAGACCCGCGTGCACACGGCGCGAATTGTCGCCGCGTGCCGAAGTGACGGTTCTCGAAGAAGCCATGTCGATGGCATGGACGACACGCTGTGCGCGTAGCCACGACGCGACAACAACGGCTTAGAGGCGCGTCCCTAGTGATCCGGCGCGAGTAGGCCCTGCAGCATCCTCCGGAGCGCGACGCGCAGATTCGCGCGGGTGGCACGATTCGCCTCCGGTGCGCCGAGGATCTGGCTGCCCTCGATCAGCACGCCGAGGAACAGCCGCGCGACCATCGCGGTGTCGATGCCGGCGAGCAGCCCGAGGGCGGCGAATTCGTCGAGCAAGTCGCGAACCAGACGTAGATAGTGCCGCTCGTCGATCGACCGGCACTCGCCGGCCAGGGCGATCATGCCGTCGCGGAACATCAC
>JACCYD010000468.1 GCA_013696695.1 Deltaproteobacteria bacterium
ACGTCAACCTCCACGATCGCGAGGATCTCGCGCAGCTTCTCGAACACCGCTGGGCGCATCTCGAGCGGCTTGCCACCAGCACCGAGGTTTCGCTCGGCAAGTCCGGTCTTGCAGCCCTCAAGTCTACCGCCAAGCTGCCCGCGCTATCCGCCATCGAGATGTTCGCCCCGCCACGCGGCTGGCTCGCGAGCACCAAGTTTGGCAAGCGCCTCCGCGAGGTCGTGCTGGGCCTTTCCGACACCACCGACGAGCGCGGGATCATCACCTGGCTTCCCGAGCTCGACCGGCTACCGGTGCTCGAAACGGCGACGATTCATGCATCGCGATCCCGCGACACGTATCCGCGCTGGACGTTCGCGCGCGACGCGAAGCACGAGCTGTCGATCGCAACCGTGGTCACGACCGTCAGGAGCTTCAGCCACGCCGTCAGCGCGCTCCAGGCAATGTCACCCACCCAGCTCACCGCGCTCACCGTCACGCTCGTCAACGCCAAGCGCGATGGCTCACCCGACGCAACCCAGCGCGCCGCGATGACGGCAGCTACGAAACGACAGACGCGGTTATCCGATCGACCAAGACTCGATGACGCGTGAGGAGAGAACTGATATGGACGGCTCATGAGTGACCGGCCCGCTTTCGGCGCGAACATCGTGACAAACACGCTCGACCGCGAGCTCAAGCAGGCTCGGGTCATCTTCGTCTTGATCGGACTGACGAACATCGTCGTCAGCTTGCTCGCCTGGAACACGTTGAGTGATCAGCTCCAGCAATACGAGAAGCTGGGCTTGATGACCGAAGCCAAGATCCCAGACGCAGTCCGCATCTTCGTCATGATCGGCGTCGGGATCGGTGCCGTCTACCTGGTGTGCGCCGCCCTGGTCTACAAGAAGCCGATCCCGACGACGATCACCGGCCTCGCGATCTACGCCGTCTTCACGCTGCTCCAGCTGGTGGTCGATCCGAGCTCGGTCCTCAGCATCTTCGGCATCGGACTCCGCGCGGCGATGATCATCGCGCTCGTGTCCGCCGTGCGATTCGCGTTCCTCTACGAGCGCAATCGCGCCGCCGCGCTGCCGGCGGCGCGCGCACTGCTCCCGAAGAGCTGAGCTCAGCCGAAGTACAACGGAAACCGGCACACCGTCTCGAACCCGAGCTTCTCGAGGATGGGCGCCGAGGTGGCCTCGCGTGCGTGCGAGGTCGCGAGCGTGATCCCGCGCGCTCGGGCGTGGGCCAGCCGTGCTTGCACGAGTGCACGGTACAGCCCGCGGCCGCGGTGGCTCGGTAGCACGACGCCCCCCATCAAGTAGGCGGACCGGGTGAACGGGACGTAACTCGCCGCTGCTACCGGCAGCCCGTCGCAGTAGCCCACGAAGAGGCAATGCCGGCCTTCCGCGAGGATGTGCTGATGTAGCGAGAGGAGCGCAGCGGCATCTGCGTTCCAGCCGGCTGCCATCACGTGCGTGTAGTCCTCGACCGTCCTGGCATCGACCTCGATGACGTCGGCAACAGGGCCGCCGTCTTCGATCGACCGAGCCATGCCGCGCCCCCAACTCGGAGTAAGGCCGCGTCGCTCGAGGCGTTCGCACAGGTCGGCCGGACCGCTGCCTGGACCTGCGTTCCAGCGGAACTTCAGGCCGAGGTCACGATACATCGCGACGGCCGAGTCGATCGCGGCGTCTGCGCTTCGCTCGTCGAGCAACGAATAGATGACCTCGTTCAGGCCGCCGGTCTTGATCGAGGGCGTGACGATCTGTAGCCAGCCGGGGCGCTCGATCACCTGCAGATCGGGCAGGCGTGGAAACGCACGACGCGGCGTCACGATCACCTCGTCGAGAAGATCGATCATTGCGCGCGCTCGCGCACCACGACGGCCCAACCCGCCCGCATCGGGTCTCGATAACGAGCATCGTCGACGCGGTTCTCGAGCTGGTGAGGGTCGACGGTGCGATCGAAGAGCTCGAGCGGGTCGCCGCTGCGCACGTCCCAGGTCATCGTCAGCTCGGGCGTGCGGAGGCCGACGTAGCCGAAGTTGCCGAACACGACGCCGGGAGAAGATGACGAAGATGACGAAGGTGATGAAGGCGCGAGCACGCGATCGACGAGGCTCGTGCCCCAGCGACCCGCGTCGAGGCCGGCGACGCCACGTATCGTGGCAACGACGTCGAGGAGCTGTGTCGCGCCGGGATCGACGCGAGCAACGGTGCCGCCGGGAGGCCGAATCAGGAGCGGGATCCGGATCGAGGACTCGAAGGGCAACACCTTGCCGTGGAGGCCGTGATCGCCGAGGAGCTCTCCGTGATCGGCCGCGAGGATGATCCAGGCGTGCTCGTCGAGGTGCGTCTCCTCGAGAGCAGCGAGGACGCGGCCGATGCAGTGGTCGACGAGCGCGACCTTGCCGAAGTACGCGCGGCGTGAACGAGCGATGTCGTTGGCAGTCCATCGTCGCTGCGCGCGGCGATAGCGCAGCTCGATCGGGGAGACCGGACCGTTGCGGGGGCCGCTGATCGGCGCCGGGAGGCCGGGGTGGTCCGGTAGGTATTCGGAGGTGGGATCGAACGGCGGATGCGGTCCTGGAAAGCAGACCTGCAGGTAGAGCGGATGATCACCGGCGTCGCCGGTGTGGCCGGTAGTGGCCGCGCGCACGATCTCGGCGGCGCGACGGCCGCAGAAGCTGTCGAGCTGATCGTCGGTGTCGAGGTGCCACGGCGCAGCGTCGGGAGGATCTGTGGTGGGCCGATGGTTCGCGACGAAGTCTGTCCACCGGACGTGCTTGTCG
>JACCYD010000470.1 GCA_013696695.1 Deltaproteobacteria bacterium
GAAGAAGGCTCGGAGATTCGTGCCGATCATCTGCGGCGCGCGGCGCGCAGCGAGTACCGAGCGATGGGACATCTGTTGCAGAAGACCGAGAAGTGATCGGATACCATTGACCCGTGAGAGACCCAGAGAAATCGCTACGGTTCGACCGCGATCTCGCGAATTCTGACCAGCATCCTCTCGTGGACGAGTCACGCGCGAAGACTCCGGACCTGGAAGACGAGGTCGCGAACAAGGAACCTGGGAAGCTCTGGCAACGGCAAGACGGGGTCAGCGGCGCCTTCGACGAAACCAAGAGCTCGGCCGACACCGAGAAGAAGAAGGATCGGCGACCCGTCGCCGAGCGGCGAGCCGAGCAATCAGACAACGCGACGTATCACGCGATGAATTCCAAGCTGAAGCTGCTGGCCTACGAGCTACATGCTGCAGGTCGGAAGCTGACCTTCGATGTGGCCCTCGCCAAGGCCGACAAGACGCCCGAGAAGGCACAGATCGAAGCGACCGACGAGCGGCTGATGGTGACCATTCATCGCCTCGGTGACATGGCACGAGACACCGCAGAACAGCTCCGCGATCTCAATACGGCGAAGAGCGAACCGCGTCTGGAGGAGGGTGGTCAAACGCTGCTCGCCGCCCTCGAGGAATTCCAGCCGGTGATGACCGACGTCGAGGCCTGGATGACCGCTCACAAGGTAGACACCCCCGCCTGGGAAGTTGTCGGTCGAAGCAACGGCATCATCAAGCTGATCTTTCCAGGCATCGTCCCCGCCGCGAAGCCGCTGACCAGCGTCGAGCAGTCTCCAGGCTTCATGAAGGACACCAGTATCAACGCGCATCTCGATGCGGCGATCGCTGCAGCAGACTCCGTGAAGAGCGGAAATCGTTCTCAGTCAGATCGCGTCATCATGCATGCGAAGGAGCTCGCCGAGCTGCTGGCGAATCATCCCAGGGTCACCAACCAGCTGGAGCCGCGCATCAAGAAGCTGATCAGCCTCGTCGATCAGATCCTGGTCGATAATCCTTACCTCAAGAGGTCATTCGATGAGGCGAACGACCCGATTCGTAACGTCACGTAGCGCCGCACTGGCGCTCTTGTTCGTCGAGGTCGGGTGCTTATCCCGAGTGTGCATCGTCACCATGAGTCGGCTGCTCTTCGGTTTCGTCGTGGTCCTTGCCGGCGCGAGCAACTGATGCCCAGATCTCTGTAGACTCGACGGTTCATGCGAAGTGCAATTATGTGGGTCGGTCTCGTGGTTTCGGCATGTGACGGGGTTGCCTTCACAGAGCAGCACTCCGAGTTGCAGGGCACGTCGCTGCACCTGCTCGACACCGCAGGCAACGAGCGTCCGAGCTTCGAGGCCGGGGAGAGCGTGCTCGTCAGCGTCGACAAGCTCGCTCCGGTGCACGGCTATCGGGCCGTCGTGCGCGATGCAGCGGAGGCAGAGGTGCTGTCCCTCGCGATGGTGACCGATCGGGAGGGCTCGATCGCGTCGACGCTGCTCTGGCCCGACCTCGGGTTCGGCTCGGCGCCGCAGGGCTACTTCAGCAACGACACGCTCGCCGGGGCTCATGCTGAGATGGCCGGGAGGTCGTTCACCGTCGAGCTATGGGACAAGCAGACGGTGGTCACCAAGACCACGTTCGCGGTCGCGAAGTCCATGGACGCGACACGGCTGTTCGCGTCGACGAACGAGGGCGAGCCGCAGCGCGCGTTTCGCGACGACACGGACGAGCTGTGGGTGACGGGCCGGAACTTTCCGGCGGGTGCGACGCTCGACGTGATCCTGGTGGCGCGGCGATACGACTGGCGCGTTGGTGATCCAGTCGACAGCGTCGAGGATCCGGACACCGGGCCGGTCGTGCGGCGGATCCAGCTCGATCCAAAGGCGACCGGCTTCACCGAGCTGTTATCGAAGGCCGCGCGGCTTGCCGTCGGGCACTACCAGCTGATCGCGCGCCCGGTCTCCGAGAATCAAGATCTCGAATCACGCTCGCTCGACACCGCCGATGTCGTCTCCGATCGCATCGTCTCGACGTTCACGATCAACCCCTCCGATCTGTGCGTATACGCGCCTATCCGTTGCGCGATCATCACGACAACCGAGATCGCGGGGCAGCCGCTGATTGGTCCCCCGTACTTCCAGATCCAGAACAACTTTCGCCGCGGCACCGACGTCTGGGCGGCGCTCGATCCGGCGGCGCTTCCGCCCGAGGCCGTGGGCCGCAAGGTTCGCTACTACGTGATCCGTCACAAGACGGCCGCCGAGTGGGCAGGGAGCCTCGATCTCGTCGATGTGACCGGCAACATCGTCGAGGCGATCACGCGAGCGGACTCGATCGGCACGAACCGGACGCTCGTCTGGCCGAACGCGCAACCTGGCAGGTACGACCTCGTGATCGACTTCGGCAACAATGCGCGCGATCCGGCGGCATTCATCGCGGACGCCCGGCTCGACGCGGCTCGCGATCAGATCGATGGCTACCTGCGCGTCGGGTTCACGGTCACCGATGACGCGACGGCACCGGGTTTGTTCGCCGTCGGTCGCACGACCTACTCCGAGCCGGCGGTGACGCTGACATCGTTCGGCGAGACGTTCGACCTGCCCCTGATCGCCAACGTGCGTTATCCCGCGGAGGCGCCGGGCGATGACGTCCCGGTTTCGGCGACGCGCCCGCGTTACCCCGTCGTCGTCGTCGCACATGGTGCGGCCAGGCTCCCCGAAAATATTTACACCGGATTCAACTACCTGCTCGATCACCTCGCGAGTCACGGTTACATCGCAGTCAGCGTCGACTGCGGTTCCTGTCGGCTCTTCATCGGGAGTCCGGTACCGTTCCGGGCGCGTGCGATCCTGGCGCATCTCGACGTGCTCGCGAGGCGCAACGCCGATCCGGGATTGCTGCACGGCAAGCTCGACCTGAGCCGCATCGCGCTCGTGGGCCACTCGCAAGGCGGAGATGGCGTCGTCGCCGCGGAGCTGTTCAACCAGACCGAGGCCCTCGGCTGGAGCATCGACGCGGTGATCTCCGTGGCGCCGACCGATATCACCGGCCCGAGCCCGACGCCGCGGACGCTCCGATCGTCGAAGTACCTCGTGCTCTACGGCAGCAATGACGGCGACGTCGGGCAGCTGGCCGGATTTCCGTTCGCGACCGGCGGCGTCGGCACCGGGTTTCGTCACTACGATCGCGCGCACGTCGAGAAGGCCATGGTGTTGATCCGGGACGCCAACCACAACGCTTTCAACACCACCACCCCGAGTGAATGGGCCACGCATCCGGCCGTGGTGATCCCGGAGACCCAGCAGCGGGCGGTGCTACAGGGCTACGTCACGGCATTTCTGCAGTGGCACGTCGAGGGCCGCACCGAGCAACGCGACTACTTCACGGACCTTCCACTCGTCGAGGCTGGAGATCCGCGCGTCTTCCGCCTCGCGGTCCAGCGCCAGTACCGCGCGCCGGTCGGCGGCAACCTCGTGATCGATGACTTCGAGGCGCGCACGCCGATGCGCAACTCGCTCGGCGGCGACGTCGCGACGGCAGACGTGAACGATCATCGGGTCGACGCGCTCGGCGCCCTCGACCGCAGCTCACCGCATCAGACCACCGGCGCGAGGCTGCGCTGGACGGCGAGCTCCGCCTCATACCGCACGGCGATTCCCGGAGCGTTTCAGGATCTCTCCGCATTCGGATCGCTGAGCTTCCGCGTCGGTCAGACGTACGGCTTCATGGGCACTGTTTTCGACACTGCGCCAAGTTTCTCCGTCGAGCTCGACCGTCGCGAGCTGTCGAGCGAGCTGCGTACGCGGTTCATCGCCGCGACCGGCCAGACCCTCACAGACTCGGCGCGCGTCGTTGTCGTGGCGCTCGGATCGAGGTGGCGCATCGACGACGGTGAGAATCAGTTCGATCTCGATCGCACGCACATGCTCGCGCCGAGATACGGATTCGACACCTTCTTGCTCGAAGTCCGACGCGCGGGTGCCGGCTTGAACCAGGTCGGTGCTAGCCAGGACTTCGTCATCCGCCTCACCAGTGCTGATGGTCGATCGCGGGCGATTCGCGCCGGCTACTTCGCGACCATCCCGTATCCGCAGCGGCCCGTCTCCGAGCCGGGCGCCGCACCCTTGGACGAGATGCGCACGCTCGCCGCGATGCAGACGATCCAGATCCCACTCGCGTCGTGGGAAGTCGCGTATCCGGG
This sequence comes from Deltaproteobacteria bacterium, assembly GCA_013696695.1. Taxonomy (GTDB): domain Bacteria; phylum Myxococcota_A; class Polyangia; order Haliangiales; family Haliangiaceae; genus JABFXX01. The sequence continues at coordinate 4,202 of JACCYD010000470.1, forward strand.
CGCGGAAACCGTCGATCTCAGATCCGTCACCGAGATTTCCTTCGAGTTCTCGGTGCGCCCGCGTGGCGAGCTGGTGTTCGACGATCTCGAGATCACGCCGTGAACCAAAACCGCGACTCGTTGGGTTCCTCGTCGCCGGACACGTACCCGTCGTGATCGGTACTGGCCGAGCAAGGCTGCGGTGTGGCGGTCGGAGTGGAAGAGGGGTGACAGGCGAATAGCGCGAACGCGAGAGTGGCCGATCGCAACATGACTCGGTCATGCCAGCGAGCCCGACGGGTTGCGGCCGTCTCTGATGTCAGCGCGTCGCAACGAAGATCACGATCGCTAGAACGACGGCGAGTGCGGCGGCGATCATCGCCGTGCGGGGCACGCGTTTCGTTATCCCGGGCGGGACAATTGTCGCGAGCGCGGCGGCGCCCCCGGCCATCGGCGTGGGTCTCAGGTCGTGCGTTGTGATGTCGAGCGCCTCGAGCTTTTGTCGCTCGTAACCCGCGCGCTTCGCACCGTTTCCCGTGCGCTCGGCGAGTGGCTCGGTGACGCGAATCGACGCGTCGGCAGGTGCAGCACCGCTGCCGAGAACCGCGCCGGTGCCAAACTCCGCGCGAAGCACGCCGCGGATCTGCTCGCGCTGGACGATCTCAGCGGCCGCGCTCTCGGTCGCAGCGATCTGTTGCCTCGTCGCGCGCTGGTCGGTCGGTTCGGGCTCGGTTGTTGCGGCGGCGAGACGCAGCTTGGCGGCGTCGGCGAGCTCGCGATGCTGGTCGCGCAATGCAGTCAGGTCACTCGCGTGCTCGGAACGCAAGCGCTGCTCGAGGTCGGCCAACGCGCGGCGGTGTTGCGCCGCCTGCTCCGAGAGCTCGGACTGGGTCGCGGCGAGCTCGACGTCGAGTGGCCTCGTGGCGCGCGCGAGCTGCGTTTCGAGATCGGTGATGGCGTGGCGATGCGTTTCGGCGGTGCGCGTCTGCGTTGCGATGCGGTCCATGTCGTGCGTCGAGCGCTGCGATTCGAGGCGCGACGTCAGTTCGGCGATCGCGTCGGCGTGTGTTGTTCGAAGATCCGCGAGCGCCACGCCATGACTCCGTTGTGCTGTGGCGAGCTCGTCCTCGATGCGCGCGAGCTCGCTCTTGTCGTGCGCGAGCTCGCGCTCGTGCTCGTCGACAAGAGTTGTCACCGCGGTGCCGTGGGTGGTCGTCAGCTCGGACACGGTTTCGGTGCGCGCTTCGGTGGTCTCGCGGCGGATCGCGGCGACCGCATCTGCGACCGCGATCGCGTGTTCCTCCTCGAGCTCGGCGCGCAAGCGCGCGAGCGCTGAAG
>JACCYD010000473.1 GCA_013696695.1 Deltaproteobacteria bacterium
GCGTACTACTACCAGGTCATTCCGCAGCTCGCGTCGGCGCTACCGACCGCGCTGTTCGGCCATCACCTGTTCTGGTTCCAGCTCAGCCTGTGGCTGCCGCTCGTCGTCGTGCCGGTCGCCGGGTATCGCGGCATGCGCCTGATGGGCGCGACGCCCTGGCAGAGCATGGCCGCAGCGTTTGCGGTGACGTTCATCTCCGGCGGGTCGCGCTGGGGTAGTGGCGCCGATGGATCGTTTCAGGTCGGCCTCTACACGCAGACCTGGGCGCTCGCGGTGCTCCCGATCGGCCTCGGCTACGGCGTCCGGTATCTCGTCGAGAACAAGAGCCTGCCCGCGGCGCTCGCGTGGGGTGCGCTGGTGTTCCTGTGCCATCCGTTCGCGAGCATCGCGCTCTGCCTCGGGCTCGCCGTCGGCGTGCTCGCGCATTATCTGCAGTTCCCGGTGCGCGACGCGCTGATGCGCAAGGTGCTGCTCGCGGTGTTCGCCATCGCGATCGCCGTGACGCTGTACCAGCTTGTTCGGGATCGGCCGGTGCCACCAACCCCCGAAACGCCGGTCGCGCCGATCAAGTACATCTACCTTCCGATTCTGATCTTCTCGGTCGCCATGGCCGCGCGGATCGCCACCAGCGGACGGATGCTGGCCTCGGTGCTGCTCCTCGGCATCGTGCTCGCGTTCGCTGCCAACCTGATCGCGTACGGGCTGGTCTCCGTCGTACCGACGCGTCCCGAGGGCGCCACCGAGGATCTCCCGCCGCAATGGAACTTCGGGGTCGCGGCGAACTACATCGGACCGCTCTTGCTGCTCCTCGCGATCGGTGCCCGGCTGGCGATCGCAGCGCACCCGTTACCCAGGCTCGCGAAGTCTCTCGCGGCGGCACTGTTGTTCGCGCTCACCGGCGTGATCGTCCTGCTCGGCGTCGTGCAATCGGAGCTCGCGATCGTGGTCGCCGCGATCGTTCCGCTCGGCACTGGCGTTCTCGTGGCCCTGCCCGTGCGCAGCGAACCTCCTGCGCCGGTGGAGCCCGAGGGCGGCCCGCACGCTGGACGCGACGTGCTCGCGGCGGCCGTGTTGCTCGGACTCGCCGGCGTGGCTGCCTTGCTCGGTGTCGCGACGCACCGGGTCTGGTTGATCGGGTTGGCGGCGCCGTTGTTCGGCGGCTTCGTGCGGTTCGCCTGGCGCGTCCGCGGGGAGCCGCTGGTCCGGCTCGTCATCCTCGGCGCGTGTCTCGCGATCGCGACGATGCCCGGCTGGATCACGGTGATCATCGATCGCGACGGCTTCGGTGGGTTTCCGCATCGCGTCTCCGACGAGGTCGGCCCCGGTTACAAGGAGCTGATGCGCTGGTACACGCGCGGCGGCATCCTCGATCACAACCGGATCATGATCCTGACGTGGTGCTTGCCGCTCGTCCTCGTGTTCGCACGCATGAAGTTCGCGCGCTGGCTATGGACGCCCGCGCTGGTGTTCGCCGCGCTCCTCGCGCTCGGGCCGCACGCGCCGAAGACCGCCGACGATCTGTTGCCCGCGGTTCGCTTCCTCGGTGCGATGCAGGTCGTGCTGGCGCTCGCCGTCGGGGCCGGTGCCTTCGCGATGATGCGTGCGCTGTGGGACTCGGGAACCGACAGCCTGCCAATCCGTTTCCTCCGGCTGGCCTTTCGCGGTACTCGCTACCCGGAGCTGAGCTACGCGCTGCGCACGGTGATCATCGCGATCGCGTGCGCGCTGACGATCTTCGTCGGACTGATGGGCTCGCAAGTGCTCTCGCAACGCGTCAGCTCGCTCGCCGCGTTCGATTATCGCGAGGAGGTCTACGAGATGAACGCGATCATCGCGAAGCAGCCGCAAGGCAAGAAGCAGGTCGGCCCGGGGTGCGAGAACCACTGGTGGAACATGCTCAGCTACGTCTACGTGAAGCGTCCATCGCTGCTGCAGATGGGTGGCGGGGGTCTCCAGGCCTCGCCGAACTACGACTTCGTCTACAGCGTGCGCGAGTTCCCGAAGCTCGCGTGGGTCTACGACGTCCCGCTGTTCCTGTTCGCGAAAGCCAGTGGCGGCGCGCCCGACGGTGAAAAGCTCGGCGAGACCTCGCGCTACGAGCTGCGCAAGTTGCCCGCACCCGGCATCGTGTCGCCGATCCAGATCACCGGCGTGCTGCCGGAAGGCGAATCGCGCGCGGGCTCCGCGGTGCGACTCGCTGCGATCGAGTGGCTCAAGAGCTCCGATCCGCTCAGCGATCATCACCTCGCCTACTTCGGCGAGGGCGGCCTGTTCCAGGCGCCCGATGCGAAGGTGCTGCGCGCATTCCGCGTCGATCCTTCGCCCGACGAGCTCGCGGATATCTACGCCGAGGTCGACGTCAAACAACCGACGACGTTCGTCGCGCGCGAGAGCTGGCACCCGCGGTGGCACGCGTACGTCGACGGTGTCGAGGTGCCGATTCGCCGTGTCACGCCGGACTTTCCGGCGATCGACGTGCAACCAGGTAAGCACGTGCTCGCCTTCCGCTTCGAGCGCCCGTGGTGGGCGCACGCGTCGTGGCTCGCGTGGCCGGGCATCACGCTCGCTGCGTGGTACGTGCTGCGGCGACGTCGTCGCAAGCACGAGCTGCCGCGCGCCGAGCTCGTGTCGTAGCTCGCCCGGCGTTCGTAGGGCAACGCTCCTCTAAAGCACCCGGATCTACTTCTTGTCTTCGGTCTTCGTTTCGGCCGGCTTGGGGTCCGCGGCCTTGGGATCAGCGGGCTTCACCTCGGTCTTGACCTCGATCGGCTTCCCCTCGTCGACCTTCACCTCGGTCTTCACTTCCGTCTTCACGTCGGTCGGCTTCGCCTCGTCGGGCTTCTTCTCGTCGATCACCTTGGTGACCGGATCGCTCTTCGCCTCCTTGTCCTTGCTGCGGGGGCAGCCCGTGAGGGCGATCAGGCTCGTGACGACGGCAACGGCAAACAGCTTGGTCATCTTGTTCATCGAGAGTTTCTCCAGGACGTCCTGCGTCCGAGCTTCAAGATGAGCGGTGCCCGCAACGCGGCCATGCATCTATTGTCTTATCTCGTCGAGCGCGCGCGGAGAGCTTGTCAGCACGCCGTGACGATCGGTGATCGTCGTCGACGATCGCGACGCATCGTCACGAACCCGAGCCAGATCCTGCGGATCCGCTGCCGGTTGTCGGCGCCCCGCCACCGGGCGGCGGAGACTTGTCTGTTCCTGCGGAGCCCGAGCCCGAGCCCGGTCGCGAGTCTGCCGCCGAGCCGCTACCCGTGTTCGCTGGCGTCGGCCGCGGCCGTGGCGTGGGTCGCTGAGATCCGGGGCCGACCGGTTTCTGCGATCCGGATCCAGCTGCCGGCTTCTGCGATCCCGAGCCGACCGCTTTCTGTGATCCCGAGCCCGAACCCGCCGAGCCGCTGTCCGACCCAGAGCCAGACCCGGCACTTCCCGAACCTTCGCCCCGCGCGAGGTCGTCGAGGCGCGGCATCGGCAACGCGACCTTCAAGCTCCTCAGCTGCCACACCGCCGTCTTCGATGGCCGCGTGAAGCCGACGATCACGCGGATGTTCGCGCGCGAGTACTCCGCGATCACGTCGAAGTAGCTGCGCTCTTCTTCCTTGCTGCGAAACAGCTTCGCCTCGGTGACCGCGATGATCCGGCGGTACTCGCCGAGCACGCGCTGATTCTCCGTCTGGAGCTCGATGAAGCGCGCCTTCTGCTCCTGTTTCTGGAACACATCTTTCGTCGCCTCGTCCCACACTCGGCCGATCTCGCCATCGCGCAGCTGCTCGAGGATGCGATCGGTGGCGACGTGGATGTCGCACGACTTCGCGTTCATCGTCCCGTTCGGGATGTCGTCGGCGGTATCGCGCGTGCCGTCGGGGCCCTTCTCCTCGCAGGGCGTCACGCGCTCCTCGCGTTGCGCTTGCGTGATCTTGAGCTCGGGGGGCACCTCGACGCTGACGCCGAGCAGCTTCCACTCGCCGTCGAGCCAGTGGAGGCTGACCGCGGCGCGCGTCTTGCCACGCGCGTATTGCACCATCGTCGACATCCGGCCGATGCGTCCGGTCGGGCCCGAGGTCACGAGCGATTCGTTGACCGCGCTGATCTCGACGAACCGGCCGCAGGTGGCGTTGAGATCGAGCATCTCGTCGACGAAGCGCTCCTTGCGCACGATCTCCTGGAAGCGCGGCGAGGCCTTCTCGTAGAGCTCCTCGATCTGCGGCTTGCCCTTGCTGATCTGCGTCAGGATCCGCTCGGCGTGTGGCCGAAAATTCGGCGAGTCGGTGCCGCGCACCTGGAGCATGACGATGATCGCGATCCAGCTGAACACCAGGATGAAGCCGACGAACAGGCTGCGTACGAGCAGCGCGCCACGCCGCGTGCGCGCGACGCGCGGCAGCTCGGTGATCGACTCGCCGAGCTTGGTGACGCCTTCGCCGAGCTTCGACACACTGGAGCCGACGACCGGCACCTTCTTCGAGGCCTCGCCGAGCTTCGACACCCCGCCGCCGATCGCCTCGAGGCCCGAGCCGACCGTCGACACGCCCATGCCGAGCATGTTCTTGCCGGCGTCGGTGATGCGCTTGCTGCGAGATGCTGTCTCGGTCGGGCCTGTCGCCGCCGCGGTCATCGACGTGACGCGCCCGCTCGAGACCGGCGCCGAGTCATGCGCCGATGCGATCTCGGTGACAACGCCATCGGGCAGCTTCGGCGCCTTCGGGACCGGCCCCGACATCGCGACATCGATCGATCCCGAATCTTCCGTGGCCGTCGTGATGTCGATCGCCGCAGACTTCTCGTCGGGCGCGGTCAGACCCTCGACGGCCTTGAAGCCGTCGGGTGCAGCAACCTCGGCATCGACCGGCGCAGGCACCGGACCGGAGTCCGCGCCTGGCTTGTCGTCCGGAGGCTCAGGAGGCGGCACGCCGAATCATGCCACGTTGCCCGAAAAAGCGAGCCACGAGGTTCTCCGCTACCTCGCGGCGGTAGCTCGCCGTCGACCGCACGTCGTCGATCGGTGTGATCGAGCTCCGCATCGCCATCCGCGCGGCCTCCGCCGCCTGCGAACCGATCCGCTGACCGACCACCGCCGCTTCGATCGCCTCGAGGCGGAGCGGGCGATTCGCGATCGCGCCGAACGCGATCCGCGCCGACACCACGGTGCCACCGTCGACCGTGATCGCCGCAGCGCCCATCACCTTCGAGATCGATTGCGCGCGCCGCGTGCCGACCTTGCGCCACATCAGGCTGGTCGTCGATCCCGGCAGCGGCAGATGGGCCGCGACGATCAGCTCGTCGGCCGCGAGCAGGGTCGTGCGATAGCCGGTGCAGTACGTCGAGTACGGGATGCGCCGGCGGCCTCGCACCGACGCGACCTCGATCTCGGCATCGAGTGCGAGCAGCGCCGGCAAGCTATCGCCAACCGGCGACGACGTGCCGACATTGCCGCCGAGCGTGCCGCGTGCCTGGATCTGCAACGCGCCGATCTCGCGCGCCGCGGCAGCGAGCGGGGTCAGGCGATTGCCGATCACCGCGTGATTCTCGACCTCCCACCACGTCGCGCCCGCGCCGATCGACACTTTGTCGCGATCGGCGCGGATGAAGCACAGCTCCTCGAGCCGCCACAGATCGAGGATGCCGGCGGGCTCCGGCTTGTGGTTCGCGGTGACCATCAGATCGGTCCCGCCCGCGAGCACCATCCAGTCGGGATGAGCCGCGCGGGTGTCGAGGGCCTCGCGCAAGCTGCGCGGCCGAACGTAGGCGGTGGTCATTGCTGCCCCTCGCTCGCCACCGACTTCGCGGCGACCACGATCGCGTCGACGATCAACTGATAGCCGGTGCAGCGGCAGATGTTGCCGGCGAGCAGCTCTCGGATCTTGGCTCGCGCGCCAAGGGACGATAAGTTCGCGGCGGTCAGCTC
>JACCYD010000481.1 GCA_013696695.1 Deltaproteobacteria bacterium
GAAGAAGGCGACGTTGATGACGTTCGTCGGCGCAGGTGGCGCGGCCCTGGTCGGCGTCGGCGTGTGGTTCATGTTGACGAGCCGCACACCGAAGGTCACCGAGCGGCGAGTCACGATCGCGCCGAGCGTCGGGTCGGACTCGGTCGGCTTCGTGGTGGGGGGCCGGCTGTGAGAGCGCTGCTCGGCATCGCGTCGCTGACGCTGGCCGGCTGTGCGCAGCTGCTCGGGCTCGAGCAGACGACATTCTCGCCCGGCGATGCCATCCCCGACGCGACGAGCGTCTGTGATGGGCTGCCCGCGGCCTGCGTCGCCACGACGGGGCGGTCGATCTGCGGTCAGCTGTTCGGCACCGGCGCCACGGCCGACGTGCCGTTGCGCGTGACCGATCCCACCGGCGCGACGTGCGATGCCGCGAACATCGAGGGGCCGTGCGGTGTGCAGGTCACGGCGCTGCCGATGGCCTCGTTCTTCGATGGCGTCGCCACGGGTGAGGTCACCGGCCAGATCGACGATTGCGGCCGCTTCACCGTGCTCGACGTTGACCCGGCGATTCCTGAGGTCGCGGTGCGATTCTCGGATCTCGCACTGACGCTCCAGCCGAGCGCGACGCTGGTCCGCAATCGCGTGCCGACGATCGGGATCGATCAAGACATTGCGGGATACGCGGTGCTGTTGACGACCACCCAGGAGTGGGCGACGCAGCTCGGCGTGTCGCCGGATAACACGTCGAGCGGCTACCTCGTGAGGTATACGGCACAAGGCATCTCCTTGCCGAACGAGGCCGTCGCGGTGGACTCGGGATCGGCGCTGACCAACCCGGCGGGAACGATTCCATGGGCGGCCTACTTCGGCGCCTCGGCGTTCGGCGCGATCGAGGTCGGTGCAATGGTGACATCGACGAGCGGCACCGCCTTGGCCGTACTTCCGGCGGGCCCGTTCAGCCTCGAAGGGTTCCGTCAGGGCCGACGCTGCGGAATCATGGGGCTTCGCTCGGTCGCGAATACCTTGATCCACGTCATCGAAGTCGATTGCTGACACACCGCGTGCGCAGGTAGCATCGTACACGATGGGTCTTCGTGCGTTGATGCTTGCATCGATGTGGACGCTCGCCGCGTGCGAGATCCGCATTGCTGAACGCACGGGCGATGACGATGCCATCGCGCCGGTGGCATGCGGCAACTTCATCATCGAGGCTGGCGAAGTCTGCGACGACGGCAACGTGTTCGACGGCGACACCTGCAACTCGACGTGCACGAGCGACGAGACGTGTGGCAACGGCGTCATCGACACGATCGGCGGCGAGACGTGCGACGACGGCAACCTCCTCGGGGGCGATGGTTGCAGCGCCGATTGCACGAGCGACGAGACCTGCGGTAACGGCGTCGTCGACCTCGCAAAGGGCGAGACCTGCGACGACGGCGACCTGCAAGGTGGCGACGGCTGCAGCGCGAACTGTCAATCGAACGAGTCGTGCGGCAACGCCGTCACCGACGCGTCGACCAGCCCGCCGGAGCAATGCGATGACGGCCCGTCGGGCAGCGCGAACTGCGACGTCAACTGCACGACGGCGACCTGCGGCGACATGACCGTCAACACGTTGCGAGGCGAGCAATGCGATGCCGGCCCGAGCGGGAGCTCGCAGTGCGACAGCAACTGCACGACGGCGTTCTGCGGCGATCAGACGGTGAACTCGTTCCGCAACGAGCAGTGCGACGATGGCAACGGCACCACCACCGATGCGTGCATCGCCTGCAAGAGCGCGTTCTGCGGTGACGGCTTCATCCTCTCGGGCACCGAGCAGTGCGACGATCAGAACTCGAACCTCTCCGACGCGTGCACCGTGAACTGCCAGGCCGCGTTCTGTGGCGATGGCTTTCTGCGCGCCAACGTCGAGAAGTGCGAGGATGGCAACACGAACAACGGCGACGGTTGCGACTCGAACTGCCAGTTCGAGCCACGCACGTACGTGATCACCGACCCGGCTCAGCTAATCAACCAGGGGACATTTTGCGACGGTATCGGCGACAACCGCTACGACGGCTGTAACGCGCAGCCGACGGGGTTCACGTGGCAGGACTCGGCATCGTTCACGCCCTCGATGATCCAGATCGAGTTCGATAACGGCGTCAACTGTGTCGGCGCCGAGACCAAGAACTTCGATCTCAATGGCGTGTTCGCCGGCAGCGCCACGATCCTTCCGGGCGACTGTGTTTGCACGCCAGCCCACCAGATGAACGTGGTGACGGTAAACAACCCGGGGACGTACAGTGTCGGTGGCTCGAACTCGATGTTGCTGACCGCAAGTCCGAGTTGCTTTGGTTTCAGCAACGTCCTGATGGGTGGCGTGTTCGTGCGGATCACCGTGTTCCCGTAGCACCTACATCGATCGCCCCTCGACGTTCGTGGAAGCGCGCTGACAGATCCACTAGAATAGGCTTTGGTGGCGCGCAACGAGTTCGACGAGTCAGTGGAGACCACGGTCATGGGGCGTTACCCCAAGCCGGGAACACTCCTGCTCGACAAGTACCTCGTCGTTTCCGTGATCGGAACCGGCGGCATGGGCGTGGTTCTGAAGTGCAAGCACATCCAGCTCGACGACTTCGTCGCGATCAAGTGCTTGTTGCCCGAGATGATGGAGCGCAAGGAGATCGTCCTGCGCTTCCTTCGCGAGGCCAAGGCAGCGGTGAAGCTCAAGGGCGAGCACGTCGCGCGCGTTCACGATGTCGGTCGGTTCCCCGACACCGAAGTTCCGTACATCGTGATGGAGTATCTCGAGGGTGCCGACCTCAACGCGATCATCAAGCACCACGGCGCGCAGGATCCTTCGATCGCCGTCGATCTGATCCTGCAGGCGTGCGAAGCGATCGCCGAGGCGCACTCGCTCAACATCATCCATCGCGACATCAAGTCGTCGAACTTCTTCATCACCCAGCCGCAGAATGAATCTCCGGTCCTCAAGGTGCTCGACTTCGGCATCGCCACCGCGCCGGAAGGCACCAGCGATCTGACGAGCACGCAGTCGGTGATCGGCACGCCCTCGTACATGGCGCCGGAGCAGATGCGCTCGTCGCGCATGGTTGATGCCCGCAGCGACATCTGGTCGATCGGCGTCGTGTTGTACGAGCTGCTCGAGGGCGCGCGGCCGTTTCGCTCGGAGATCTATTCCGAGCTGTGCTTGAAGGTCGGCATGGATCCGCCGATCCCGATGGAGCATCCGGAGATCCCCGAGGGCCTGCGCGCCGTCGTGTTCAAGTGTCTCGAGAAGCCGGTCGAGAAGCGCTATCAGACCGTGGCCGAGCTGGCGTTCGATCTGATGCCGTTCGCGTCGGATCCGGTCACGGCACGCAAGGTCGTCGAACAGACCGCACGGCTGCTCGGTCGTCGTGGCTCGCGTGTCCTCGACAGCCAGGACGCGACCGATCGCGATGACGACTCGCCGCGTCGGCTGACGCCGCCGAGTCACATGATGGTCGCGAATCCGATCTCGAGCTCGCAGCCCTCGCTGTCGGCGCTGCAGTCTCCGGTCCCCACGGTGCTCGGACGGCCGACGCCAATGTCGACGTCGCAGGTCAAGACACCCACCAGCGTCGGCGGCAGCAGCGGTCAGGTCCAGGTCAACACCGGCCTCGAGCAATCGCTCAAGCCGCGGCGCAGCGGGCTGGTCGTCGGCATCACCGCCACGGTCGTACTCGCCCTCGGAGGGGGCGGTGCGTGGGTGGCGTCGTCGCAGGGTTGGTTCGGCGGCAAGGCAGAGCAGGCCGCCGCCGCGCAGCCGCCTGAGCCGCCGCCGAAGATCGAGCCGATCGAAGCGGTGAGGCCGGATCTCAAACCGGACGACAAGGCCGTCGAAGCCAAGACCGTGGTCGAAGCCAAGGTCGTGGACAAGACGAAGGTCGAACCCAAGCCGAAACCGAATCCGACGACGGTCGTCGCGAAACAGCCGGTGCCAGTCGCCAAGATTCCGACGCCGATCAAGCGGCCGGTGGTGCAGCCGGTTGTCCAGAAGAAGCAGGATCCGAAGCCGGATCCGAAGCCCGAGCCCACGCCGGGCGGCGATCTTTATAATCGTCGACGCTAACGCGCCTTCGCCATGCACGCGTTGTAGCGCGCCGTGATCGCAGCGGTGTCGTCGCCGGGTCGCGGGGCCTTCACGAGCTTGCTCCACTGCGCCATGTCCTGCACGACCTGCTTCACGCATGTGGGATCCGTGCACGCGCACATCCGTCGCTCGAACGTCTCGAGCGTGGGCTCGCCACGGATCGCTCGCTCGCCGGGACCGTCGCCACACGCGATCGCGAGGACGCTAGCGACGAGCGATGACCGCACGCGGGAGCCCCGGGGCCTTGGATCGGGTCACCAGCGCGAACACGCCGCTGCCCAGTGGAACGACCACGATCAGGATCGCGAGGATCGCGGTCATCGCGATCGCGAACACGTGCGCCGGCCACAGCCGGACGGTATGCGAGAACAGGTCGAGCTCGAACGTCGCGGTGAGCAACACCACCGTCGCCACGATCGTCCACACCGGCCACAGCAGCGCATAGCGCAACAGCGGGTGGAACCACAGCAGGACGCCGGGCACCAGGAGCCCGACGAGGTAGAGCACCGCGACGGCGCCATCGATCGGCGCGTCGGTGCGAACGAGCTGATACGCCGACTGGCAGGGGCTGCGCGGGCCGTGCGCGAACACGCCGCCGAGTGCGTGGCCGAGGCAGTCGTTGCGATCCTCGTAGACCTCGACCGACGGGATGAAGGCGAAGACCGCTGCGATCACGCAAAGTGCGATCAGGCCGACGATCAGGCCGCGGAGCAGGGTGGTGCGAAGGCGGGTGCGGCGGTCGTCGTCCACACCGACATCGTAGCGCACTCAGAACATGTGGCCGAAGTTGACGTAGAACCCGGCGTCCTCGGCGCTGCGACCGTAATCGACCGTGATGATGGTTGCCAGGTTCCACGACACGCGGAGGGCGCCCCCATAGCCGCCTCGCCAGTCGGACAGCGTCAGCTTGCCGGGGCGATCGAAGCTGCGACCGGCATCGACGAAGGGCACAGCGATCAGCGCGAGCTTCTGGCGCAGCAGGGTGAAGCGCCAGAACGTCCAGCGCACCTCGCCGGTCACCGCAGCCATCGCGCGGCCGACGAAGCGATCCTGGCGATAGCCGCGCAGCGTGCGGTGGCCCCCGAGGCCGAGGTGGAAATCCTCGGTGAACGGCAACGCGTCGAGGCTGTGGAACGGTGTGCCTGCAGTCTGGAGCTCGAGGAACGCGCGGCCAGCGAGCACGACATCGGCGTGCTCCGCGATCGGGCTCCAATATCCGCGTGCTGCGCCGAGCACGCGGACATAGTCGTACTCGGATCCGAGAGCGATGGTCGCGGCGTCGAGGGCGACGTCGAGGAACACCCCCCGGTTCGGATCGGGCTCGAAGTCGCGCGTGTCGTACGACAGCCCGAGGCGCAACCAGCCTTCGTGCCCGCCCTCGCAGCCGACCAGCTTGCCGGCATCGCAGTCCTCACGCACGCGCGTCGGTGCCTGTGTCGCGGTGGCGCGGTTGCCATCCGCATCGAGCGCGTCGACCTGTTCGCCGGTGTAGTCGTTGACCCAGGCGTAGCTCTGGCCGAGCCCGGCGAGCACGCGCACGCGATCGCCGGCGAACAACCGCTCGACGCTCGCGATCGCGAGCGGCTTGATGAGGTCGAACTGATCGTACTTCGCGTACGTCAGGCCACCGGCGACTTGCTGCTGGGCAGTCGTGTAATCGGCGAAGTTGTCGAACGTGCCGGATCCGGGGAACTGTAGCGGCTGTAACGCCGCGTTGCCGTGTCCGAAGTAGTTGCTGCTGATGTTACGCCCGAACACCAGCTGCGCGCGGATGCGGTACGGCGAGCTCGCGATCCGGGGCGCGTCGTAGTCGAGCCAGTGGTACTGGATGCCGCGGGTCGACGCGAAGCCCTGCAAGAAGATGCGGTGGAGATATGGCGTCGTCGAGAACCGCGCATCGTCGCGATCGCCGTTCCAGAAGTAGTAGGCGCGTGCGCCCGTCCCGAAGCCGATGTCGGTCGTGAACACGAACAGCGGCAGGCCGGTGAAGTACCCGCCGGCGTTCTTGCGAGCGAGATCCGCGGGCGACAACCGATCGGCGCGCGCCGGCGGCGCTGCGATCAGCAACGCGAGGACGAGAGCCGACCGCACGCCTACAGGATCGCGATCAAGTAATCGAACGACACGGTCGCTCCCCACACGGCGAGGTTGATGCCAGTGCCACTGCCCTCGGCGAGGCCGAGCGCACCGGTGTAGCCCAGCGAGGTCGACGCGACGACGGAACACTCGTGTGACGTCCCCGTCACGTGATGCACGGAGTAACGGGCCGTGTGACCTACGGCGACGGTGGCCCCTGCGCCGGCCGACGTGTTCTGGAAGCCGCCGTTGTCGAACCGCATCAGGTTGAAGAACGCGGCACCGCCGCTGAAGGCGCTGTCTCGCATCTCCCCGCAGCCGACGCCGAAGCCGAAGCTGGCATTCACCCGTACGAACCGCGTCATCACCGCGACGCCGCGGAACTGCCGGCTGGCGTCGATGGTGTCGTAGGTGACATTGGTGGTGATGAACGCCTCGGCGAGGCCCAGTCCGTTCTTGAACAGGATCGCGAGATCGGTGGCGCCGGTCTGGCGGAGCTTGCCGCCGCTGATCGAGAACGCCGCGTTGGTGCCGCCTCCGGTCCAGGTGTAGATCTCGGTGGGATCGTCGAACGGCATGAACAGCGCGACCGAGTTCCCGGCGACGGCCGGCTGGGGATCGCAGGCGTCACCCACGGTGTCGGCGAGCTGGCCGGCGCCGAGCTCGCCGGAGTTCGCCTGATCCGCGTTCGCGATGTGAGGGCAGTTGTCGCAGAGGTTCCCGACGACATCGCCATCCTCATCGGCCTGATTGGCGTTCGAGATCGCGGGACAGTTGTCATCGGGATCGAGGAAGCCGTCGAGATCGGTGTCGACGCCGGGCGCGGGGCCGTCCGGATCGATCGGACCGTCGCTGGTAGGCGATCCGTCGGAGGGCCTGTTGTCCGGATCCGGCGGCGAATAGCTGCACGCGATCAGCGCCACGAGCAGCCAACAACAACGCATCGCCTATTCTAGGGCTCGCCGGGCAGGCGACGCAATTGCCTCGCGGGCTAAGCAATCGTGACGGCCGCACGCAGCGGGTGGTGGCCGCGGAGCGGTGCCACGGTCTGGCCGGGGCGGACCCAGACGCAGTCGAGGAAGCCCCGACGGAACGTCCAGCTGGCGAGCGGGATCGGCAGCGGCGCGAGCCAGTCGAGCTCGTGACGGGCGAGCAACGCATCGGCGCGGCTCGCGGCTTCGGTGTTGACGCTGGTCTCGGCTGCGATCTGGTACGAGATGAACTCGCCGCGCGGATCGCCGCGGGCAGTGAGCAGATCGGCGAGCACGAGTCGCGGTTCGTCATCCTCGGGCGCCTTGCAGATCGCGGCGATCAGGCGAGCAACGTCGTCGGCGAGCGGCGGTGCCGGCGGCAGCTGGTGGACGAACGAGATCCGCGAGCGGCCGAGCAACACGGTGTCGCCGACGTGCAGCAGGTGCGGCACGCCGGGGATCAGCTGGCGAGTGACGTGGGTGCCGTTCTCCGAGCCCATGTCATCGATGACGAGCCCTTGTGGGGTCTGACGCAGCCGCGCGTGGCGACGGCTCAGCATGTCCTCGAGGATGTGGATCTCGTTCTCGTGGCCGCGGCCGATGATCATCTCGTCGACCAGCGGCAGCAGCCGGATCTCGCCGGCCGGCGGCTGCACCACCACCGTCGTGATCAGCGGCGATACGATCACGGTGTTCGGGCGCCAGTACGGCAACATCCGTCACACACGCTTCCACGGCGACTTGCCGGTCAGCTTCGTATAGAGGTGATAGCCGAGCCAGCGCAGCGGCTCCGGTGGGATGCCCGACGGGCGCCGCTGATAGAACGCGACGTCCTTCCAGCGATCGTGATCGCCGGCGTGAAGATCCGCGATCACGCGGCCGGCGAGGTTCGCGAGCGTGATGCCGTGACCGCTGTAGCCGACGCCGTAATAGATGTTGTCGTTGCGGCCCATCACGCCGATCGCGCAGTGGCGCACGAGCGTGAGATCGAGCGGACCGCTCCACCGCCGCCCGAGCTTGACATCGCCGAGCTCCGGGAGGAACTGGAGCAACGAGCGGTGCAATGCGCGGGCGCCGGCGTCTTCGATCGAGGTCTCGCAGGTCGTCGCGTTGTTGAAGCGATAGCCATAGGCCGCGGTCGAGCCGCCGCCGAACAGCACGCGGCGATCGGGCGTCACGCAGCAGTAGGCGAGGCGAGGAGAGTCGTCGAAGAAGCCGGCGACGTTGGTGAGCCCGAGCTTGGCGAGCAGGTCCGGTGGCACGGGCTCGGTGGCGATCACGTGCGAGATCACCGGCAGCAGGCCGCGCTTGAAGTAGCCGAGGCGCGGCGTGTAGCCGCTGGTCGCGAGCACGATCGACTTCGCGCGGACGGTGCCGCGGGGGGTGGTCAGCTCGATGGTCGCGCCCTCGCGAATCTTCGTGACGTGCGTCGACTCGAAGATCTGAACGCCTTGCGCGACGAGCACGGGGCGCAGCGCGCGGATCAGGTCGACGCCGGCGATCATGCCCTCGGTGGGATCGAAGATCGCGCCGTGGCCGTACTGCAGCTTCACCTTGGCGGCGAGGGCCTTGCCGCGGAGGAACTGCAGCGGCAGGCCGCGCTTCACCAGCTCCGCGCAATGTGCCTCTGCGTGATCGGCGGCCTCGGGTGAGGTCGAGACGTGAAGACAACCGGTGCGGGCGAACCTGACGTCGAGGGAGTGCTCGCGGATGATCGCTTCGATCTCGTCGATCGCAGCGCGCGTGATCGCGTGCTCCCGCGCGAGCAGATCGGGATCCTGATCCTTGACCGTGATGCCGTTGAGGATCAGCCCGCCGTTGCGGCCGCTCGCGCCGTTCGCGAGCTGCTTGGCCTCGAGCAGCGCGATGCCCAGCTTCGGGTTGCGCCGGCTCAGGTGGTACGCGGCCGACACGCCGGTGAAGCCGCCGCCGATGATCGCGATGTCGACCTCGAGATCCTTCGCGAGCGCCGGCGCCGGCGTGTCGGGCGGCGCGCCGTCGAGCCACGCCGCCGTGTTGTCGTCGAACACCCGTGTCACTTCAGCAGGCCAATGCTCACGAGCTTGGTTTCGAGGTTATCGAGCAGACCTTCGCGACCGCACTCGTGGCCGACGCCGCTGTCCTTGCGGCCGGCGAACGGAGCCTCGATCGCCTGCGGGATCCATTCATTGACGCCGATCATCCCGAAGTCGAGCTGCTCGTACGCGCGCGTCGCCGCGGCCTGATCGCGCGTGAACACGTAGGCCGCGAGGCCGTAGCGCGTCTTGTTCGCGGCGGCGATCGCGTCGTCGAGCTGATCGAACGACGTCATCGAGAAGACCGGGCCGAACACCTCCTCGGCGAACGCCGGCAACTCGCGATCGATCTCGCCGAGCACGGTGGGCTCGATGAAGTAACCGGGGCGCGCGAGCCGCTTGCCGCCGGTGCGGACGGTGGCGCCACCTGCGGTCGCCGAGGCGATCAGCCCCTCGACGCGCTCGCGATGTCGCCCGCTGATCATCGGGCCGATCCGCGTGGCGGTATCGAGGCCGGAGCCGACGGTGAGCTTGCGGGTCTCCTCGACGACGACCTCCTCGAACTTCTTCATCTGCGCCCGCGGCACGAAGAAGCGCTGCGGCGACACGCAGACCTGGCCCGCGTTGCGAAACTTCGCGGCGACCGCGCCCTTCGCTACGCTCTCGATGTCGACGTCGGGCAACACCAGCACCGGCGCGTTACCGCCGAGCTCGAGCGACATCCGCGTCATCGTGCGCGACGCGCCATCCATGAGCAGCTTGCCGACCGCCACCGAGCCAGTGAAGCTGATCTTGCGCAGCTCGGGATGATCGAGCATCGCCTGGCCGATCGGATGTGGCTCGCCGGAGACCAGATTGCACACGCCGGCCGGCAAGCCGGCCTCCTCGAGGATCCCGATGATCGCCATCGCCGACAGCGGCGTCAGCTCCGCGGGGCGCACGACGACGGTGCATCCCGCGGCGAGTGCCGCCGCGATCGCGCGCGCGGGGTTGTACGCCGGGAAGTTCCACGCGGTGATCACGCCGACCACGCCGATCGGCTCCTTGAGCACGATCATCCGCTTGGTCGCGACGCGCGCGGGCACGGTGTAGCCGTACGCGCGCTTGCCCTCCTCGGCGTACCACTCGAACAGATCCGCGGCGACCGGCCACTCGCGCTGTGCCTCGACGATCGGCTTGCCGGACTCGCGGGTCGTGATCTCGGCGAGCGCCTGGTTGCGCTCGCGCATGATCTGCGCGGCCTTGGTGAGGATCGCGCCGCGCTCGTACGCGGTCTTCGCGCGCCACGCAGGCATCGCGCGATGGGCGGCGTCGATCGCGCGGTTGGCGTCATCGGCATTGCCGTACGGCACGTTCGCGACGGGCTGCTCGGTCGAGGGATCGATGACGTCCCAGCGTCCTCCATTGGAGGCGTCGGTCCACGTTCCGTCGATGTACTGCTGGTTTTGTGTGTTCATCGATAGTTCCAAGATGGGGACAGGATCCACCCATCCACGTTGGCGAGATCGTTTGGCTTCTGGACCGAAACGACAAATCGGTTTCCGGAAAGTGATTTGGCGTTTGCGTCTAGAACCCTCATAAATTCATGGGTCTGCGGGGTAGGATCCTGTCCCCGTCAGGTAAGGCGTTGTTTTCATGGGCCGTTGGCCTCGACGTGGCGAATGGCTTCCGCGACGACGGCCAAGCCCTCCTTCAACTGCTCCTCCGTGATCACCAGCGGCGGCATGAAGCGCACGCAATTCGAATAGAGTCCGGCGCGGATCAGCACGACGCCATTCGCGACCGCGCGCTTGATCACCGCGAGCGCATGCGCCGGTGCCGGCGTGCGCGTGTTGCGATCGAGCACCAGCTCGACGAGCAGCATCGGGCCGAGGCCACGCACATCACCGATCAGCGCGCTCGATGACTTCATCGCCTCGAGCTCGGAGCGCATCAGGGTGGCGACCTTCGCGGCATGCGCGACGAACGCCGGCGAGCGCATCAGGTTGACGGTCTCGATCGCCGCGACACACGCCAAGGGCGAGCCGCCGTACGTGCCGCCGACCCCACCGAGGTGCGGCGCGTCCATGATCTCGGCGCGCCCGACGGTGGCGCTGATCGGCATGCCAGCGCCGAGCGCCTTCGCGATCGTCACGAGGTCGGGCGCGATGCCGTAGTGCTCGCAGGCGAACAGCGTGCCGGTACGACCGAAGGTCTGGACTTCATCCGCGATCATCACGATGCCGTGTTGCGTGCAGAGCTCGCGGATGCGCGCGAGGAACTTGCGCGGCATCGGGATGAAGCCGGCCTCGCCTTGCACGGGCTCGATGATGATCGCGGCGAGCGAGGCCGGATCGATCTGCGCGATCAGCGCGCGGTCGAGCTGCGCGATGCACGCGTCGACGTATTGCTCGTCGGTGAGCTCGTGCGGCTTGCGATACGGCTCGGGCGCGGGGATCCGGTAGATCTCCGGCGCGAACGGGCCGAAGCCCTGCTTGAACAGGCCGTACTTGCTGGTCAGGGACAGCGCGAGCAGCGTGCGGCCGTGATACGCGCCCTCGAAGCACAGCACGCCGCTGCGCTTGGTGAACGAGCGCGCGATCTTGATCGCGTTCTCGACGGCCTCGGCACCGGAGTTCGCGAGCAGCGTCTTGTTCGGACCCTCGCACGGTGCGATGTCGTTGATCAGCTCGCACAGGGCGACGTAGGGCTCGTAGGTGGTGACCAACGCGCAGGTGTGGAGCAGCTTAGCGGCCTGCGCGTCGACCGCGGCGACCACGCCCGGCGGGCAGTGCCCGGCGGCGGCCATGCCGATGCCACCTGCGAGATCGATCAGGGTGTTGCCATCGACATCGTGGATGAGTGCGCCGGCCGCGCGATCGACGACGACGTCGGTAGACTTGCCGAGCCCGCGCGCGACCGCCGCGAGCCGCCGCTCGAGGATCGCGCGCGACTTCGGGCCGGGAATCTCGGTGGCGCGGACGATCGCTGGCATCGCGTAGTTATACCGCTCAACATTTCGCAGGCGGCGGGAGTGGGCGATCCGTCGAGCCCGCGAATGTGAGAGAAGCGGGGATGGCGAAGACGAAGGCGAAGCCCAAGGCGAAAGCAAAGCCCAGGGCGAAGTCGAAGCAGTCTGACGCTGCGAAGGGCAAGAAGAAGCCTGCGACCTCCGCGGAGCTGGCGGCGCTCGCGCTGGCCGGTGACGTCGAGGGACTGGTTGTCGCGATCCAGCCGTTCGCCGGCGACGACGGGCTGAACGACGCGCTGATGTACAAGTGGCTCGAGGTCGCCTCCGACTTCGGCCCCACCGCGAAGCATCGCAAGGCCGCCGACGATCTGAGCAGCTATCTGATGCAGAGCTCGATGCTCCGTTATGACGACGACCAGATGGCGACGGGCGAGGCGCACTTCGAGCTGGGGGTCGCGTACCTGACCGCAGGAGACGGCTTGCCGCGCGACCTGACGCGCGCTGCGGACCAGCTCGAGATGGCGAAGGAACGTTCCTACCCGTGGTCGATCCAGGGCGCAGAGAAGCTGCTCGCGAAGACGCGCAAGAGCCTCGATTCCGAGGCCCGCGCGGCGTTCGATCGGGTCTACGACGGCACGCGTCCGGCGCCCAGCAACGGCGACGACGACGACGACGAGTAGCTCACGCCGGGAACGCGACGTCGCGCGACGCCGGTAGCACCAGCACGACGCCGTAGCGATCGCAGATCGGATCGTCGAGGTAATCGGGGAGCAGGCCGCGGGGCTCGAAGCCGATCCTCATCTGCGCCGAGATCGTCGGATCGACGCGCGTGCCGGCGAGCAGCTCCGCGTAATACGTCTCTGCCGTCATCACGTCCTTGTACGCACCGTACCCGCTCGGCATACCGACAGTGACCTGACCCTCGAGCCCGAGGCGGCGCACCACCTCGTGACGCACGGCATACAGCGCGCGCGCGACGCCGCGACCGCGAAAGTCGGGATGCGTGCCGATGTCGGCGCCGTACAGCCAGCGCCCGGCGGACTGATGCGTGGTCAGCCAGCCGCCGGCGATGATCTCCGCGAACGTGTGACCGGGATTCTCGAAGTCGAAGTCATAGCGGATCGTCGTCGTCGCGCCGGCGATCTGCCCCCTCGCGTGGTCGAGCACGCACCACTGGCCATCGGGAAACAGCTCGACGTGTCTGCGATAGTTCGCCGCGGTGAACCGCTGCGCGGGGACGAGCGTCGGGAAGATGATCGTCTGCAGCTCGGCGAGCGCCTCGGCATGGCCTGGCGTCGTCGGCATGACCGCGAGCCCCGCTCCGAATAACCTCATACTTCGCTCCTCTTGCCACCTTCGGTGTAGCGCACGCCGTAGAGATCCGATCGGCGATCCATCCAGGTGCGCACGCTGCCGGTCAGGCGATTGCGAC
>JACCYD010000484.1 GCA_013696695.1 Deltaproteobacteria bacterium
AACGAGAACAGCGCGACCTCGGTTCCCGAGCAGAACGCAGACATCAGCACGCACCCGATCGCGAGTGGAATCGCCTCCGAGAGGTCGAGATTCAAGCTGGCTCCGCCGGAGAAGCAGGAAACGTGGCGACGAACGTCGAGCCCTGCCCGGGGGTGGTGTCGACCCAGATCCGCCCGCCGTGCGCCTCGACGTATGCCTTCGCGAGCGTCAGGCCGAGGCCGGTGCCGCCGAACGCACGTGTCGACGACGAATCGACCTGGAAGAACGGCTCGAAGATCTTCGCGACCTGATCGCGCGAGATGCCGATGCCGGAGTCTGTGACGACGAGCTGGACGGCCTCACCGTGCTCGCCGTTGTGCGGCCCGTGCGGCCCGTGCGGTGTGAGCGGCCCCGGCCGCACGGCGATGCCGATGTGGCCGCGGTCGGGGGTGAACTTGACGGCGTTCGACAGCAGGCTCGACACGATCTGACGGATCTTTCGACGATCGCCGAACACCGTGGTCTCGCACCGCGCCTCGAGCTGGATCGCGATACCGCGGCGGCTGGCCTGCGGAGCGAACGTCGCGATCTCGCTGGCGACGAGATCCGCGAGCGACAACGCGCTGCGCTCCATCGCGAGCTGCCCGGATTCGAGCGTCGCGACATCGAGCACCGCGGTGATCAGGCCGAGCAGCTGATCGGCCTTGCCGAGAATGGTGGTCAGGTATTCTTTCTGCTCGGGTGAGATCGGGCCGGCGAGTCCTTCCGCCATCATCTCGGCATACCCGATCACGCTGGTCAGCGGAGTCCTCAGCTCGTGCGACATTGTCGCGAGGAAGTTCGACTTCAACCGGTCGAGCTCCTCGAGCCGAGCCACCGCCCGAGACAACCGCTGATTGTGCTCGGTGAGCTCGGCGAACGTGTGCCGCATCGCTTGTTCGTGCGTCATCGCGGCCAGCTCGCGCGCGTGGGCGTGATGGAGCAACAGCCCCATCGCCTCGCCGACCAGCTCGAGCGCATCCTCCGCGCGAGTGCCGGTGGCTGCGAGGTTCCCGACCCGCTCGCCATCGTGCGAAAGCTCCCGACACGGGGCACCTGCCGCTTCACTCCCGGCGACGCGCTGGCCTTGCCGATCGAACACGGCAATCTCGCACCCCACCGCCCGACCGATGGCGCCGACCAGGTCTTCGAGGTCGGCGGCAGGTAAGAGGCGAGACAGCTCGATCGAATCTTCGAGCTCGCGGCCCGTAGTCACCGTGAAATTCTAGCAGGTTCCGCCCCGACGCGGCTCCCACGACCTACGGAGAAGCCCCGACATGTTCGGCGAGTGCGTTGCGAAACGCGGTGCTGTCGATCCCGAGCTTCTCCACCAGCTTGAGGTCGTGGTCGAGCGTGTCCCACGCCTTGCCGATCAGCTCGAAGAACGTCTCGACGACTCCGATGCCCTGCTTCGCGCAGGCTTCCTCGACACGCTCGGCGCCGAACCGGTCGGCCTCGGCGAGCGGCACGGCATCGGGCAAGTCGCGCTTGTTGTACTGGACGACGACCGGCAGGCTCGACAGCCCGAGCGAGCTCAGGTTGGCGACCAAATTGCTCCACGACGACGCATTCGCGCTCTGTTGATCCGGCTTCGAATCGGCGACGAACACGACGCCGTCGGCACCGGTCAAGACGACCTTGCGGGTAGCCTCGTGCACCGGCTGACCCGGCACCGTGTAGACCTTGATCCGGAACGAAAAGTTCGACGCGCGGAAGAAGATCGGCAGCAGATCGAAGAACAGCGTGCGGTCATCGCGCGTGTCGAGCGTCATCAACCGGCCGCGGTTGAGCTTGTCGACCGCAGCATGCAGCGCGCGCAGGTTCGAGGTCTTCCCCGACAGCGGCGGCCCGTAATACACGAGCTTGAGCGTGAGCTGACGCTCGGTGAAATCGACCTGCGCCACGATCTTACTCGACCCTATCTGACTTCTCGGGCGTGTACGTCACGGGCTCCGTGCCGCGGTTGCGAACCACCATCGCGTACACCAGGCCCCCGACGATCAGCACGACGAGCGTGACGAGCATCATCGTGGTCGAACGGTAGGGGTTCTTGTTCGCATCCTTGCGAGCCACCGCCCCGGAGAACAGCGTTGCCTCGGCGGCCTTGCGGACGCGCTCGAGCTGCTTGTCGGCGACCGGATCGCCGGCCTTGGTGCGATAGCGCGCGGCCGCCCACGCGAACGCGTCGTGCTGCGCGACCAGCCGCATGACTTCGTCGTGGCGAGCCGATTCGCTCCAACCCTCGAGCGCGCGGTCCCACGCCGCACCGAGCGCGTCGGGGATCGCGGCGTCGCGCGCCT
>JACCYD010000508.1 GCA_013696695.1 Deltaproteobacteria bacterium
CACGACTTCTGACGAGCGAGCACCGGCGCGGTGAGTGCGTCGTACGCGGCGTCCTGCGTGCAGCTCTCGACGAGCGCTCCGCCGAACGAGCCCACCAGGCTTGCGATGCGCACGGCCGGCTTCGCGCTGCCGTCGATGCCGTTGCAGCTCGGGGCGAGCACGGGCTTGCCGAGGCTGAGCGTGGTGAACGGCGCCACCGGACCGGCGACAGCCGACACGATGACATCGCGCTTGTCGTCCTTCACACCCTCGAGGAACGTGCGGTACTCGCCGACCGGGACGACGAAGGCCGAGTCCTCGCGCGGCAGACACGTGTCGTGGACACCAGGCGAGCTCGGCTCGCCGTCGGTGCAGAACACGCCCTGCTGCGTGCAGCGGAACGATTCCGCGCCGAGCGTGACGTTCGTGGGATCGAACAGCGCGCTGGTCTTGAACGAGCAGTCGTCCTCGTTGGTGAGGAAGACGACCATCAGCTGGGCGCGCTCGCGAAGGAAGCCGGGGTTGTTGGCGGGATCGAGCGCGCGACGCATCGCTTCCATTGGCTGCGCGAACTCGCAACCGGTCTTGATGCCAATGGGGTTGGTGAGGAGCGCGAGCTCGGCCGCGAGGTCGGCATCGTCTTCTGCGTCGAAGTTGCGAATGCGTGTGCCGTTCTCTCCGCGGACGTCGATGAGGAACGCGTCGTCGAGCGCGGCATCGAAGCGCTGGAGCTTGCCATTATCGCCGGTGCCGGAGCAGTTGCGGATCGTGGCGCCGGGCGCCGCGTCCTCGGTGCCCTTGATGCCCATGTCAGAGGTGACCACGCCGACGTGGAGGTTCGGGACCTGACCGTCGACGAGCGCGAGCTGCGTCGACAGCACGTCGAGCTGCGACGCCATCGTGTCGTAGCGCGCGCGGTCGCTGGAGTTGTCGAGCACGTAGAGGATGTCGAGGTCGCGAGCGGTCTCGACGTCGTCGATGCGATCGAACACCGTGATGTCCGTGGTGCACGACGCGAGCAAGGTGAAGAGGATGGCTTTCATTTAAAACCTCCAGGCGAAGGCAGCGGACGATGAACCGACGTGGAGCGACATGTTGTTGTGGCGCTTGGTCTCCTTACGACCCAGCATGTACAGAGTCACCCCGGTGACGATCAGCGCGCCGGCGCCGATCCCGGTGATCAGCGAAAAGGTTGCGCGGTCGTTCGAGCGCTCCGCGAGCCGGATGCCCGGGCTGCCGAACGCGCACTCGCCGTCGTCGTTGCAACCAGCGGCCTTCGCGTCGTCGAAATCGTTGCTCGCCAGGACGCCGAACGTGGTGGCGATGCCGGCGAGGATGACGCCGCCACCGACGAGCGCGATGCCGACGCGCTGCTTGGTCTTCGTCGGCGGGGGCTCGGACGACACCGGCGGCAACGGCTCCTCGTTCGGAGGCCGCATCGACGTGTCCTTCGGTTCCGGATCTGTGTTCGCTTCGATCGGCTTCTCGGTGGGGTTGACCGGGTTGACCTTGGGCGGATCGACCTTCGGCGGCGCCACCTTCTTCGGCAGCGGCGCATCGATGCGGACGTTCTCGCCGGCTTTCAGGTTGACGGGGACTTTCTCGGAGCTGCCGTCGGCGAACGTGAACACGAGCTCGTCGCTACCAGACTTCACCCAGACTTCCTTGGTGACGTCGACCTCGGTGCCATCGCGCGTGACCTTCGGCGGTGGGCCGGGGTTGAGCTTGATGCGCACCTTCGCGGTCTTGCCCTCGAGCTTGACGACCACCTGCGCTGCGGCGGTGACGCGGCGCTGCGCGGCATTGATGACGCCCGCACCTTTCTTCTGCTCCTTGGCCGCGGTCAGCTCGCTGTCGCGATACTTGATGATGCGATCCCAGGTCTCGGCGGCGAGCGCGTACTGCTGGTCGTTCTCGAGCGCAGCTGCGTAGAGCTCGAGCGTGTCGGTACGCTCGTCGAGCTTGTAGCTGGCGAGGAACTCGGCGGCAGCGCGCTTCGGATCGCTCTTGATCGCCTTCTTGCCCTCGGCGAGATGACACGCCGGCGTTGGCGTCGCGGTGCAGTCAGCGGCTCGCGCTTCGAGTGGCGTCAAGAGCGCGATCGAGATCGCGACTCCACCGGATGCTTTTAGGAATGCGTTGTGATGTATTGGCCCAAGGCCCCTCTTGCTCGTGCGCACGAAATCCATACGACCAACGATACAGATCAGCTCGTGTGGTGTTTTGGAAGGGGCCGGTCGATTTCCGGGCGACAGCGGAAGTGGTTGTGATTAAACGGCTTTATGCAGTCGATCCACGGGTTCGACATATCCGTAGTTCTCGAACGGGAGGCATCGTGAAGAAGCTAGCTTTGCTCGCATCTGTTTTGATCGCTTGTGGTGGTGACAAGAAGCCATCGACGAAGACGACACCGGATAAGCCCGGCGACACGTCAGGCAAGTCGGGTGATACCGGGCCGGCGAGCAGCAAGCCGCTCTACGATCGCCTCGGCGGTCAGAAGGCCGTGGTTGCCGTGGTCGATGACTTCGTCGGCAACCTCGCCGCCGACACGCGGATCAATCTCCGCTTCTTCAACGTCGATATCCCGAAGCTCAAGGCGCTGCTCGTCGACTTCGTGTGCATGGCGACCGGTGGCCCGTGCAAGTACACCGGCCAGGACATGGAGACGTCGCACGCCGGCATGGAGCTGGTCGACGAGGAGTTCGTCGCTCTCGTCGAGGATCTGGTGAAGACGCTCGACAAGTTCAAGGTGCCGAAGAAGGAGAAGGACGAGCTGCTCGGCGCGCTCGGTCCGCTCCAGCCGCAGATCGTCACCAAGAAGGAGCGGCTGAAGCCAGCCTCCGAAGCCGCGCTCAAGACCGCGGCCGATGTCGCCGCCAAGCTCACCGATAAGGAAGCGAAGCCGGTGATGGAAGCTGCGATCATCGCCGCCAGGCGTGGCCAGCGAAACTACGCCGATCAGCTGTTCAGCAAGGTGGAGATCCTCGTCGGTGCGAAGGCCGTCTCCGCGGCAGTGCCCGCGTTCCGCGAGGGCTCGCCGCCGCGCATCGACACGCCGCTCAAGAAAGCGCCGAAGGATGCCGCGCCGCAGCCACAGCTCGCCGGCAGCTCCGAAGCGGACGAACCGAACGCCAAGCGCCCGGGCTCGCTCGTTGGCAACGTCACCGTGGACGGCAAGCCGCTCACCGGCGTCGGCATGGTGATGCTGTATCCCACCGGCGGTGGCTATCCGAAGCGCACGCCCAAGGTCCGCGTCGTCGAGCAGCGCGACAAGACGTTCCTCCCGCGCCTGCTCGCGGTGCCGCCGGGGTCCACCGTCGCGTTCCCGAACTACGACGGCATCTATCACAACGTGTTCTCGATCTCCGCGACCAAGAAGTTCGACGTCGGCCTCTACAAGGACGGCGATTCGCGCGAGCTCAAGTTCGACAAGCCCGGCATGGTGCGGCTCGGCTGCAACATCCACGCGAAGATGGCGTCGTTCATCTTTGTCGTCGATGCGCCGGCGTACGTCGTCGTCGAGCCCGGCAAGGAGTTCAACTTCCGGAGCCTGGCGCCCGGCAAGTACAAGGTGAAGGCGTGGAGCGAGTTCTCCACCGCGCCCGCCGAGTCGGAGATCACGATCAAGGCCGGTGCGAACAACGCCTCGTTCGACGTCAAGGGCGATGCCGAGAAGGGTCCTTCCGAGGACAAGTTCGGCATGACGCGCTCGAAGTAAGTCACTCGCGCGCGAGCTCGACGAGCTTCGTCGAGCCGCGGCCGGTCGCGTACGCGCGCTTGCCATCGGGCGCGACGATGACGCCAACCGGGCGCCGGATCGGCAGCGCGATCGTCGTGACCTTCCAGGTCGCGAGATCGATGGTCGACAGCGAGTCGGCGAATTCGTTGCCGACCAGCGCCTGCGTGCCATCGGGGGTGATCGCGATCGGGTTCGGCCCGGCGCCGACCTCGATCATGCGGATGGCCTTATCGGTGGCGGTGTCGATCACCTGGACGTGCCGCGCGCCGTAGCAGGTGACGAGGAGCTGCGCGCGATCGGGCGTCAGCGAGGTGTGCGCGGCGCCCTTGCAGCCGCGGATCGTCGAGGTGATCGCGAGTGTCTTGGTATCGATCACGCTGACGGTGCTCGCGCGCAGGTTCGCGACGTAGAGCTTCGCGCCGGTGGTGTCGAGACCACGAGGGCCGGCACCGACGACGATCTTCTTCTCGCTGCCGGTGTCGACGTCGATCACGCTGACCGTGTTGGTGTTGAAGTTGCCGGCGTACAGCGTGCTGCCGTCGGGCGACACGCACAGATCCTTCGGGCCCGAGCCGGTGCGGAACTGCCTGCGCACCGCGAGGGTCACAGGATCGAGCGCGACCACGAGATCCTTTCGCGAGTTGCCGGCATACAGCGTCCCGTCCGCGAGGGCGAGCTCGACGACATGACCGGGGAACTTCGCGCGGGCGACGACGCGCCCATCCCGGTAGCGCCACACATTGTCGTGTCCGCTGTACCCGACGTGGCCGACGATCACGTCGTCGCCGGTGGCGATCACGCCCCACGGCATGGATCCTGTCGCGTGTTGCTTGGCAACGCGCCAGTCGGCGTGGCTCGGCGATGCGAGCAAGACGATCAACAGGCTCGCGCAGCGCATGACGAACCCTAGCAATCGAAGCCGCGCGCGACGCTAGGAACGCGCCTGATGCGCGCAGACGCGCACTGATCGGGCACGGCGCTCGCAAGAAGTACGTCATCATGACCGCGCAGCTGATGCATCGCCGCGATCTTCTTCGCCGTCTCTGCTACGGCCTCGTAGCGATGCCCGTGCTCCACGCGTGCGGTGGGAGCGATCTCGACGTCGAGTCGCCGTTCGACTCGGCGAACCCCGATATCCCGGCCGACGGCTGGGCGAGCGGTGGCACCGCGGCGATGATCGCGAAGGCGTCGTATCCCGATCCGTTCACCGCCACGCCCGCGTCGTGTCTGCTCGTCGCGTCGACCACGCAAGGTCCGTGCACCACGGCCACCGACCTCGCGCGCGAGGACATCTCCGAGGGACTGACCGGTTTGCCGGTGCGGCTCGCGCTCCGCGTCGTCACCACCCGCTGTGCGCCGCTGGTGGGAGCGACGATCAAGATCTGGCACACCAACCTCGAGGGCAGTTACTCGGGGCAAACGCCGAACCCCATGTGCCTGCTAGATCAGGCGTACGGCGCCGGCAACTTCATGCGCGGCACGCAGATCACCGATGCCAACGGCGTCGCCTACTTCGACACCTGCTTCCCGGGCTGGTACGGCGGGCGCGCGATTCACATCCACTTTCAGATCAAGTCCGGCAACATGTCGACGATCGTGTCGCAGCTGTTCTTCCCCGAGTCGATCACCGCCGGCATCTTCGCGAGCCATCCCGAGTACTCGCGCTTCGGTCAGCCCGACACCTCGAACGCCAGCGACAACATTGTTAGCGGGCTGAGCGCGACGGAGCGAGGCCGGATGATCTTCGATGTCGCGCGAATGAGTGATGGCGCGATGCTGGCTTCGAAGACCGTCACCGTGACCGCGTGAGACGGGGCTAGGAGCGCGTGGCGGTGGCGAGGGCATCGTCGAACGCCGCGCCATCGGTGTAGACCAGCATCGAATCGCCGAGCTCGGAGAACCGGCGCACGAAGTCGGCCGTGAGCTGCACGAACTTCGTGCCGGTGAGCATGTGGACGCGATGCAGACTGTCGCGATGCGTGCGCAGCCAGCGCGCCCACACGTTGCTGACGTCGATCGACGCGCCGGACGTCTTGCGCGCATCGATGAACAGCGCGAACGCGCCGGCGGTGAGCTCCTTCTCGAGGGCGCGCATCGGGGCATCGCCGTGCTCGCCGGCATCGCGGCCGCTGATCGTCATCAACACGACGTGGTGAGCCGGGCGCGTGATCACGAACGAGGCGTGGACTCCTTCGAACACGATCGGTGCAGGCATGGCGGCACCTTACCCGATCGGTGGCGACACGCCTTTGACAGTCGCGCCACGGATGGCCGTTCGCCTGCTTTCCGTTCAATTCCTTCGCATCGGCGGGCCCGCGCGTCGCATTCGGTCATAGAGTGCGCGCGGTGTTCGGAGCCTGCCGGTGATCGCGATCGCGGAGCGCAAGATCTTGCGCCTCACCGTGATGACCGCGCTCTACGTCGCGCAGGGCATCCCGTACGGCTTCATCACCGTCACGCTCGCCGCGTACCTCGCCAAGCATGGCGCCACCGAGGGCGACATCGGCGATCTGACAGCGTTCGCGATGTTGCCGTGGAGCTTCAAGTGGCTGTGGGCGCCGCTCGTCGACAGATTTTCGCACTCGCGGATGGGGCGGCGCCGGCCGTGGATCATCCTCGCGCAAGCCGCGCTGGTCACGATGTCGAGCGCCTTGATCTTCATTCCCGACGTCTCGGCCGAGCTCGACACCGTGCGCTGGATGGTGTTCACGGCGAACGTGTTCGCGTCGCTGCAGGACGTCTCGGTGGATGCACTCGCCGTCGATCTATTGCCCGAGAAGGAGCGCGGCTTCGCGAACGGGTTGATGTACGGCGGGAGCTACCTCGGCGTGATCTTCGGCGGGGCCGTGCTGTCGACGATCGCCGGGCGCGAAGGACTGTCGTCCGCCATGATCACGCAGGGGCTCGTCCTCGGCGGCATCGCCTTGCTGCCTCTGTTGTTGCGCGAGCGAACGACCGACAGCTGGTTCTCCTTGCGTGCGCGGCCGCAACCGGCGGATCGCCCACGCTCGAATCTGTTCAAGCAGCTCGCGCGCGCGTTCCGTCGTCGCTCGCCGCTGCTCGCCGCCGTCCTCGCGGTCGGCATCCTGCTCGCGTCGCAGACGCTGACGGCAGTGCTCACCGTGCTGCTGATGAAGAAGCTCGGCTGGGAGCAGGAGGAGTTCGGCCAGATGACCGGCGGCCTGCCGCTGATCTTCGCTCTCGGGCTCGATCGTCGGTGGCTGGCTCGCCGACAAGATCGGTCACAAGAAGATGGTCGCGATCGCGTCGGTCGGGCTAGGCATCGTGTTCCTGGTGTTCGCGCTCAACGAGGCCTACTGGCCCGACAAGACCTTCATCCTCGGTTACATGTGCGCGCGCGAGGTCTGTTACGGCACGCTGAGCGCCGCGCTGTTCGCGTTGCTGATGGGCGTGTCGTGGCCGGTGGTGGCGGCCTCGCAGTTCACCGCGTACATGGCGCTGCTCAACCTCGGGCGCACGCTCGGCTCCAAGCTCGCCGGTCCGCTGACCGATTCGCTCGGCACGAGTGGAACGTTTCTCACCCTCGGGATCTGGCAGCTCGTGGTGATCGCGCTGCTGCTGCCGATCGATCCTAACCAGAACCGCCGAGAGCTCGGCGAGGAGCCCGTATGAGCGAGCAGATCAACTTGTGGAAGAAGGGACCGTCGAAGGCGATCCCGCGCCTCGAATGGAACACCTGGATCACGGGCACCACGCTCGAGTGGTTCGATCACAAGCAACGCACCGCGAGGTACGTGCAGGTTGGCGACAACAAGAATGGGCGACGCGAATATCCGTCCGAAGAGGCGGCGCTGGCGGCACAGCAACGCGCGATCGCGAAGAAGCTCGCCGAAGGCTACGAGTACGAGGACGAGCCGCCGCCACCCCCACCGGCGAAGCCGTCGAAGGTGTGGGCGAAGCAGCCCGCCAAGGCGCGGTGGGCGTCGAAGGTCGCCAAGGAGCTCGCGGCGATTCGCAAGCTGATCAAGTCCGCGAAGCTCGAGCACCGCAGCGCGGACATCGAGTCGCTGGTGCGGCCGGCGATCAAGCTCAAGCCCAAGACCGTGAAGTCGGTGAAGGGCATCGTCACGCGGTTCGGCGGCGATCCCGATGTGCCGGCAAAATTCTCCTGGCCGAAGGGCCTGGCGTTCGTCGCGCAGTACCGGCTCGACGAGCTCGCGAAATTCGATCTCGAGGGCCTGCTGCCGAAGCGCGGCCTGCTCTCGGTGTTCGCGAACCTCGTCCCCTTCGAAGGCTACGGCGAGCAGGCGAAGGTGTTCTATTACCCCGACCTCAAGGGACTCGCACCGATGGCGTCGCCCGATCCCGAGGACGGCCGCGGGACGGCGATCGCGACCGCCGCGCCAAGCGTCAGGCTGACGCTGCCGCCGCCCGATAGCAGCGCCGTGGGATCGCTGAAGCTCGGCGACGAAGAACGGGAGCGCTATCACGACGAAGTCTGGCTCGCGACCTTCGGCGAGGAGAGCGACGCACACCAGCTGCTGGGCTGGCCCCTACAGATGAACGAACACGCGTACACCAAGGGTCAACAACTGCTCGTGCAGCTTGCCTCCGACGATCGCATCGGCCTCGAGATCGGGGATGTCGAGACGATGTATTTCCACATCAGCGAGAAGAAGCTGAAGGCGGCGAAGTTCGACGACGTCCGTTCCGCGATCGGTGGCGACTAAATTTAGGACCGTATTGACCGCAAGGAGCCGCTT
>JACCYD010000528.1 GCA_013696695.1 Deltaproteobacteria bacterium
CTTGATCGTCGAGGGCGCGTCCCGCTATCGGGCCGCGCTGCGCCCGCCGGTACGTACGAGCCAGCCGTTCGCGCGGGGCGGATAGCTGATCGCGCCGCTCGCGTCGTGCCAGGAATCGATCTCCAGCTCGTTCGAGCGGCCGCGGTGCGCGTAGTCGCGGATCCGCGGGCAGGTCTCGCTCGGCAACATGCCAGAGGTCGCACAGACCTCGATCTCCTCGACGTCGGTGGGCCGCTTCGGCAGCGTCAGCTTCGCGCCCGCAGCGACCGCGAGGATCGCGTCGCGGGCGAGCGGCGCCGCGGCGTCCATCCCGACGAGACCTTGCGTCGGTGCGCCGTCGACCGAGCCGGCCCACGCGCCGACGAGGATCTCGTTCGACGCGGCGATCGCCCAGGTGTCCGAGAAGCCGCGCGCCGTGCCGGTCTTCGCGGCGATGCGGAACGGCAGGTCGAACGGCAGCTCCATGCCGAAGCCGGGCCGGCGCGCTTCTGGATCCGCGAGCATGTCCATCGTCATCCACGCGGTCGCCGGCGAAACCACGCGGCGCTCGAGCGTGCGCGGGGGCACCCAGCGGCGGCCGTCGGCAACCTCGACGTGATCGATCGCGCGCGCGCGGCCAACTTTACCGTCCTTGACGAGGAACCCATAGGAAGCGGTCAGGTCGACGAGCCGCACCTTCGCGGCGCCGAGGGCGAGGCGAAGGCCGTAGTCGTTCGGGGCACCAGGCAGCTCGCCGACGCCCGCCGCGCGCAACGTCGTCATCAAGCGCGCGACCCCGATCTGATCCAGCACGTCGACGGCGGCGAAGTTGTACGAGCTAGCGAGCGCTTCGCGATAGCGCACCGGCCCGTGCTCGATGCCGTTCGGCGCGAAGTACTCGCCGGTGACGTCCTTGATGTCCCACGCGATCGAGGCCGGCGAATCGCCGCGCTCGATCGCGGTCGCGTAGACGAAGGGCTTGAGGGCCGAGCCTGGATTGCGACGGCGCGTCGTGATGTTGATCTGGCCGCCGGGCGAGCTCCATCCAATCGAACCGACCATCGCGCGGACGCCGGTGGACTCTGTGTCCATCACGATCACGCCGGCCTGTTGCAAGTGCATGTGCGAGAGCTGCGCGACCTGCTCGGTGACGCGGCGCTGCAGCGTGCGCTGGAGCTGGAGATCGAGCGTCGTGTGCATGCGGCCGCCGGCGGCGCGCACGTCGGCAGGCAATTGCTCGACGGCGTACGCGACGAAGTGAGGCGCGTGATTGATCGAGTCGTGACGTGCGAGCGCGAGAGGAGTCGCGCGGATCGTCGCGGCCTCGTCGGTAGACACCGCGCCGCGCGCGACCAGCATCTGCAACACGTAATCGCGGCGGCGCAGCGTGGCGTCGAGATGCTTGAGTGGATCGTAGCCCGTGGGTGCGCGCGGGATCACCGCGAGCGTCAAGGCTTCCGCATCCGACAGCGCGGTCGCCGACTTGCCGAAGTAGAAGCGCGCGGCGGCATCGAACCCGACCTGGCCGTTGCCGAAGTACGCACGGTTGAGCCACTGCTCGAGGATGGTGTGCTTGTCGACGGCGCGTTCCATCCGGACCGCGAGCAACATCTCGCGCGCCTTGTTGCCGACGCTGCGCGGCTGGCCATTCGAGATCAACATGCGCGACAACTGCATCGTCAGCGTCGAGCCGCCGTAGCGCCCTTCCTTGAGGTCGAGCCACAGTGCGCGCGCGAGGCTGAAGCCATCGACCCCGCCGTGATCCCAGAATCGCGCGTCCTCCGACTCGACGACCGCCGACACCGCGATCGTCGGCACGCGGCCGAGCTCGATCCAGCGCGTGCGATCGATGCCGGTTGCCGGCAGCGTGGCGATCTCCTCGCCCCGAACATCGAGCACCACGAGCGGCTCGCCGGTCGCGACCAGGTCATCGGCATCGAACGGCCACACCAGCAGGGCGACGATCGTTAGGTGCGTGACCACGACCAGCGGCAGCAACACGCCCACCACTCCCCAGCGGGCGATCCGCCAGATCTGTCGCAACCGAAGCACGACCCGGATGCTTCAAGAGTGGTGCCGCCGAAGATCTCAGGAGGCACGCCGAGTTAGCGGGCGCTGTGTCTCGTCTCCCACGACGCGACGAGCCAGATCCACACGCGTCTATTAAGGTATCGCCTCGATGTCGCTCGACCCACATCCCCGAGGCACGGCTTCGGCCCCAGGACGCGGCCGACCGGCGGGCGATCCTGCGCGCGCAAGCCGCCGATGGCGCCCGCAAGGCGGGGCGAGTCGCGTGGTCCGGCACCAAGGCGCTCGCGGTGATCGCGCTGTGCGGTGCCGGCGCCATGGTGGTCGGCGTCGTCGGCTCGCGGACTCGCTCGCAATCCACGGATCAGCGGTTCGAGAACCTCAAGCTGATGAACGCTCGGATGAAAGAGTCCATGCGCTCGCTCCAGGCGCTGCCGAAGTTCGATTACAAGCTGCTCGACTTCCAGCCTCGCTCGCTCCGCGGCGTCGATCTGTCGGCGCCCTACGTCGACACCGATCTGTCGCCGTCACAGCGTCGCGCTACTTCGTCACCGTGATCACTTCGCGCGCGGTGCGAGCGCGAACGTCGGGCTGATACATCGCCTCGATGGTCGCCGGCATCGCCGAGAACGTGCCGTCGATCGTCGCGCGCGCCTGGTACGTCATCTGGTAGCTGCCCGCGCGCATGTTGTCGGCGAACCACTGCACGCGGTCATCGCGAAGCTCCTGGTGATCCCAGGTCACGTATCCCCAGCGGCGAGCCCACGGATCGGGGTTCGTCGTGACAGGCTGGTTCGGCTGGGCGCCACCCGCGGCGAGCTTCGGGTTGACGACCTCGAAGCCGGCCGGAATCGGATCGACGAGCGCGACCCACTGCCGCGTCTCGGGCGCGGTGACCTCGACACGCACGGTGACCATGTCGCCGGCCTTGAACGATCGGGTCACGTTGCCCTTCGCGTCGAGGTACGAGCGCTTCAGGGTGAAGCCGTTCTCGATCGGCGCGAGTGCATCGACGCGCGCTTCGCGAACCCGGACGCTGACATTCGCGCCGCCATCGACGGCGAGCTCCAGCTTGTCAGCCGTCGCCGGCAGGTCGCCGAGCACGAGCTTGAACGTCGCGATCTCGGCGCCCTTGATCTTGCGGTTGCCGATCTGCTTGCCGCCGAGCTTGATCGTGGCGAGCGTCTCGCCACCGACCGCGCGCTTGCCGTAGTCCGCGAGCGCCACCAACGACCACAGCGTCTCCTGCGTCGACACCCAGTCGCCGGCCTTGCCGCGCGCGCCCTTGATGCCGAGCGCGAGCTTGTCGATGTACTTCGACTGCGGGTCGACCTCGAGCAGCGCCGCGAGCGTCATCGCCGACGCGCGGATGTCCGAGTGCATGTAGTGGTAGTGGTCCTTGCCGGCCGCTTCCTTCACGATCGCGCGGGTCCCATCGACGGTGATTCCGGCCTCGACCAGCTTCTGCAGCTCCGCCAGCTGTGCCGCATCTGCCTTCGACTTCTTCATCGCGCGGAGCAGGAACGCCTGGCCCCATTTCGGGAGACCGCTGCGCACCGCATAGAGCCGCGTGTTCAAGCTCGCGTCGGGCTTGCCGCGCAGTGCCATCACGTATGCGCCCATCGCCATCACCGCGCCGTCGCCATCTGGCTTCACTCCGCCCTTGTTCGCCCACTGCTGAAGCGCGCGGATGCCGTTGTCGAACGTCTCCGACGGAATCTCCTCACCCGCCTGCTGCGCGACGGTGAGGCCCCACATCGCGTACGCGGTGAGATGCGGATACGTCTGCGACTGCGGCCACAGCGAGAAGTGACCGTCGCCCTGCTGGTGGCGGATCACCTTCGCGGTGCCGGCCTTGATGAACGCGCCGGCCTTGGTGCCCTTGAGGCTGGGATCGTCGAGCGTGTTGGCGAGATCCTTCGCCGCGACGAGCGGGATGAACCGCGACATCGTCTGCTCGAGACAACCGTACGGATACTCGACGAGCGAGCGGAGTCCCGGCGCGAGGTCACCGACGCCGGTGCGGTCGACCGTGATCGACAGCGAGCTCTCGCCGCGCAACACGTCGGCGCCGACGCCAAGCGAACCACTCCACGCGCCGTTCTTCGGCAGTGCTTGCTCGACGATTAAGCGGTTGTCGTAGACGCGCGGGCGATCGATCGGGACGGTGACGCGCACGCTATCTCTCGCGTTCCGCTCGGCTCCAGGGCGCGCGGACTTGTCCGAACCAATGGCCACGGTGAACTCGAACGTCGCGGCGGCGTTCTCGGAAGCCTTCGCCGAGAACCGAGCCCGCGCCGAGCTGTTCGCCGCGATGTCGATGATCTGTTGCGTGCTCTCGAGGGTGGCGCCATCGGCCTTCGCCGTCACGATCGCCTTGCCCGCCGCGTCGGAGTTGTTGTGGACGACGATGCCGACCGAGGCCGCATCGTTGCTGCGCAAGAAGCGCGGCAGGGCAGGGGCCGCCATCACCGGCTTGTTCACGGTCAGCCGCTTCTCGCCGGCACCGAACTGATCGCTGCCGTCGGCGGCCACCGCCATCAACCGGAATGCGGTCAGGTTATCCGGCGCGGTGAACGTGAACGGAATCTCGCCCCTCGCATCGGTCACCAGCATCGCCTGCCAGTAGGCGCTCGACACCGAACTTGCTGCGCACGCGCTGCGCGTTCATCGCCGAGCCGCCGTCGCCGCCTTCATCGGGATCCCCCTTCGTCGGATCGGCGATCCGGGCGACGCGGTTCCAGTTGGTGCCGGCATCGACGCCGAGGCCGTACGACGCGTAGAACGTCTTCATCGGATTTGGCGTGACGTAGCTGATCAGCTGCAGCACGCCTTCATCGGCCGCCGACAGCGAGACCTCGGCCTTCACCGGCTTGCCACCCTTGGTGACGACGATCTTGCCGCTGACCTTGTCGCCCGGGCGAACGTTCGCCTGGTCGAGCTCGACGCCGACGCTCAGCTGCTTGTGGTCGCTCGTCACCTTGAGCTCGACGAGGCCCATCTTGAACTGCGGCCGGTTCTTGTCACCCGCGCCCTGGCGGCCCGACACCAGCGCGACGCCAGCGTAGACGTTCGGCGCGAAGGCGTCGTCGATCTTGATCTCGAGACCTTCCGATGCCGAGCCGAGCTTCTTGACGCGTGCGTCGATCACGCCGTCGCGCTCGATCGTGATCAGCGCGGTCGGCTTCACGAGGTTCGCTTGCGCCACCAGCTTCGCGGTGTCGCCGGCGTCGTAGGTCGGCTTGCCGGAGACCAGCGTCATCCGTGCGCCTTCATCGCCGCTCCAGAATGCTTCGCCCTTGCCGATCACCCAGATCTGGCTGGCGGCGACGACCGCATTGCCGAGTGCGTCCTTGGCCTCGACCTGGATGACGTAATCGCCCGGCTCGGTCGGCACGATCCGCTCGGTGTGCGAGCCGGCAGCTGCGATGTTGATCTCGCGCTCGAACATCTTCTTCGGCGCCGATTCACAGCGCTGAAAGCTGCGCGAGCCCATCTGTTCCCACAGGCACGAGTGCACGGTGCGGGTCATCGTCAGCTTCGCCTTGGTGGCGCGTTGCTTGCCCCCTGGCTCGAGC
>JACCYD010000543.1 GCA_013696695.1 Deltaproteobacteria bacterium
GGTCTGGTGCTGGGTATCCCAGTTACACGAGCCCTTCTCGGCATCCGGGTGCGCCGCTGCGAGGCACCCGGTGCACGTCTTCTGCTCCGCGCAACGATCGGTCATCGCGACCGGCGCAGGGTCGGGAGCCGCCGAGCCGACGTTGCTGGGAGCCTGCGCGGCGGGCTTGCCGCCACACGCCACGAGGAAGATCAGGACGAAGCGGGACATGCCCGCGACCCTATCAGGCTCAGGTGCAGGTGGTGGTCGCTTCGACGCAGTCCTGAATCTTCGAGGTCAGGTTCGCCAGCGCCGACATGTCGAACGCCAGATCGCAATCGAGCGCCTTGATATGCGCGAGGCAGCGAGGCCGCGCTGCACAGGTGGGGGGCTGGAGATCGAACAGCTGCAGGCTCTGCTTGGTCTGCGTGCACAGCGCCTTGAGCGTGGCGTCGTTCGAGCACGTCGCGGCGCGATCGCAGAGCGCCTGGGTGACTTCCATCGCCATCGCGTCGGTGCCGCGCAGCGTGGGCTTGCCGCCACCGAGCGAGCCGCCGCCGAGCGAACCGCCGGGAACGCCGCCTGGGGTCCCACCAGCGAGGTCATCGTCGGGATCATCGGGGATGTCGATCTTCGCGCCCGGCTTGTTGTCGTTCCACGGATCGCCGCTATTCGCGGGCGGCTGATCTTTGGGAGGCAGCGGGTTGGTCTCCATGCGCTCGGGTGCCGGAATCGCCTTGCCCTTCATCTCGCCCGCATCAACAGCCGCGGACTTGCCGGGCGGCCACACCATCAACACCACCGCGGTGACGATGGCGAGCACGGCGAGCACGATCACGATCAACGGCCAGCTCTTCCACCAGCTCGGGCGCGGCGTGGTGGTCTGCATCCGACCCGTCGGGCGCGGCGGCAGGATTGGATTCGCGTGGTCCTCGTGGTGCCGAGCGAGCTGCATCGGCATCGCGACGTGCTGCGCGGCGACCGGAATCGGCGCGTACGTGGCGTGGCCGTTCGCATGGCCGTTCGCGTGACCATTTGCATGGCCGTTCGCGTGACCGTTGACGGGCGGGTTCAGATGCGCGCCGTTGGTCGCGATGATCGAAGGCAAGGCCGCGGCGGCCGCGGGACGCGAGTTGCGCAACCCCGCGAGGTCGCCTTTGCAGTGCTTGCACTTGCCCGCGATGGGGTGGATCAAACCACCACACATCGGGCAAGGAACACGGGCGTCACCTGGGCTGGGACGAGCGGCGGCCATTGGGATCATGCTGCCAGGCCAACGCCCGGGATGCAAAGCGTTCTATGCGGGGTGCGTACGCCGCGAGACATTGCCAAATCCGGCTCCTACTCACAGAGTGCGCAGATGCCGTTGCCTATTCCACCGAAGATCTCCGAGCACGAGGTTTCGGTGGCGAAGCTCGATCCTCGGCACGACGGCGTGCGCATCGCCCAGCTGTCCGACATTCACGTCGGCAACCTGACTCCCGCCTCGCACATCCGGGCCGCGATCGAGGCTGCCAACGCCGCCAAGCCCGACCTCATCGTGTTGACGGGCGATTACGTGTGCTGGCGCCGGGTCGAGGTCGAGATGGCACGGCACCAGCTCGCGGGCCTGAAGGCTCCTCGCGTGCTCGCGGTACTCGGCAACCACGACTATTTCGTGTGGGGCGCCGGCGTGCGCGACGCGCTGGAGCACAACGGCTACGAGGTCCTTCGCAACCAGACCACCATCGCGGACGTTCGTGGGGCGCCACTGCCGATCGTCTGTGTCGACGATCCGGTCACCCGGCACGACGATCTCGATGCGGCGTTTGCCGGTGCACCGGCAGAGCTTCCGCGCGTCGTGCTCTGCCACGGTCCCGATCGCGGCCCCGATCTCGCGCGCCGCGGTGCCGACCTCGTGCTCTCTGGCCACACCCACGGCGGTCAGATCTTCATCAAGGGCATCACCGATCGGATCATGAAGCAGGTCGGGCTCAAGTATCGCCGTGGCATGTACGACCTCGGTGGGGCCGAACGGGCGACCCAGATGTACGTCACGCCCGGCATCGGCTTCTCTGGTGTCACGCGGCGCGTCGGCGAAGGCACCAGCGCCGAGGTCGCGGTGTTCACGTTGCGCGCGGCATGACCGCGCGGGTGCCGGGGCGGCATGATCGCGCGGTGCGCGAGACGCCTTAACGGTGATCGGCGTAGATCCGTAGCGCGAACTGGCCGGGCGGCGAGCGACGCCAGGTCTCGATCCGCTCGCGCGCTTGCGCCGAGAACGCGTCGAGCTGCGGTAACGGCGCGCCGTATTGCACCGGCAGCAGCACCGGCGCGGCGAGCGCGGCGAACGTCAGGTCGGCGACGCTGAACTGGTCGCCGACGAGGTAGCGACGACCATCGCCGAGCATCGCGCCGACATTCTGAAACGCCTCGTCGATCTTGGTGCGCGAGCGCTCCGCGCCGGCGGCATCGACCTTGAGGCTGCGCTTGATGTACGCGATCGCGGCGGGGCGGGTGGCGCGCAACGCGAGCGCTTCCCAGCGCGGGATGCCGTGCAGCAACACGTGATCGAGATCCTTGCGATCGATGACCTGGAAGTACAGCCAGCGCCGGGTGGCCGGGCCGAGGTGGCGATCGAACGCGTCCTCGATATCGAGCGCTTCCTGGCGCTTCGCGGGATCCGACGGCAGCAGCGTGCCGGGCCGCTGCGCATCGGCGTAGGCGATGATCGGTGTGGAATCTGGGATCACCTTGCCGTCGTGGATCAGCGCGGGCACCGTGCGCTTTGCACCGGCGCGCATCGTCGCCGCGTAGTGGAACACCGGCAGATGACCGTCCTCGTCGTAGGCGATGCCGGCGATCTCGAGTGCCCAGCGGGCCTTCTCGCAATAGTGGGAGAACGGGATCGTGATCAGGCGTGCCGTCATCGCTACCTCTTCCGCGCCATCGCGCCGCGAATCATGTCGGAGAACCCGCTCTGGCCTTCGACCAGCATGGCATCGAGCTCGCGCCCGACCCCGACGACCTTACGAAACGCCGGAAACGCGAGCACGGCGAG
The DNA here is from genome assembly GCA_013696695.1 of Deltaproteobacteria bacterium. Classification (GTDB taxonomy): domain Bacteria; phylum Myxococcota_A; class Polyangia; order Haliangiales; family Haliangiaceae; genus JABFXX01. The sequence continues at coordinate 3,020 of JACCYD010000543.1, forward strand.
GATCGAGATCGTGAGCCCGAGCGCCAACCGGATGCTGGCCATGCCGACCCAGCCGCCGGCACCGAAGCCGAGTACGCCGAACCGTAGGAACGTCCCGAACGGCTCGCCGATGTCGGAGAACAGCTGGCGGGCAGGGAGGGCGGAGCGCTGCTTCTCGATCGCGACCGAGCGAACCGCCGCTCGGTCCTCGCGGGCCTCGGGCGCCGGCGTCTTCGAGAGCAGCGCCATCACGTCGCGCGCGCGTTGCGGACGCTTCTCGGGATCCGGATCGGTCATCGCGAGCAGCGTCGCGCGCAGGCTGCGATCGATCGACGGCAGGTGCTTCGCGAGATCCATTCTGAGGCCTTTGCGCGGCACGTCTTCGGGATCGATGCCGCCGAGCAACGCGACGATCGTGGCGCCGAGCGCGTAGATGTCGGTCGCGGGCGTGACCTCGCCGTGCAGCTGCTCCGGTGCCATGTAGCCGAACGTGCCGACGATCGTCGAGCCGCCGCGATCGCGCGCCGCATCGAGCACGCCGCCGAAATCGACCAGCGCGAGCTTGCCGTCCGGCGCGCGCATGATGTTCGACGGCTTGATGTCGCGATGCACGACGACGGGCGAGCGCGTGTGTAGGTAGTCGAGGATCTCGAGCGCGCGGATCAAGATGTCGCGCACCTCGGTCTGCGACAGCCGGCGGCGATCTGCGAGATCGCGCAGGTTGTCGCCGGGCACTCGCTCCATCACGAGATTGAAGGTGCCGGGTGGATCCTCGAAGTTCGCGAGGTGGCGCGGCACGCCCGCGTGGCGCAGCTGCGAGAGCACCTTGGCCTCGCGCTCGAACAGCTCGAAAGACTTCCAAGTGCCGCGCGGCCTCAGGCGCTTGACGACGACCAGCTGATCCTTGTCCTTGCCCTTCAGCCACTCGTCGCGCGCGAGGAACAGCTCGCCCTGCGAGCCCTTCCCCAGCTTCGGGCCGAGCCGGTACCGATCTTTCAGTAGCGGCCCGTCCATTACTGTCACGCTGGTTGATAGCAAATCCCGAGGTGTGCGACACGGAAGGGATGGCCCAGATGTCGCCGCGCGAGGTCGAGGATCTCGTGTCGCTGCCGTGCTCGGACTGCGGCACCTATTACATGACGGTGCTTGGCCGGCGCGACTGGCTGGCCCGGCATCAACCCCACGACCTCGCGACGCTCAACGAGCAGGAGGACGAGGTCAGCGATCTGATCGAGCGCGCGCGGCACTCGGCCGTCGGCAGGCTGTGGCAACGGGTCAAGCGGATAACCAGCCGGCACGATGTCGACGAAGACGACGAGCCCGAGGAGGACCTCGAGTCGGTGACCGCGACGCGAGAGCGGATCGACGATCCCGACGACACGCACCCGACCTGCGACAACATCGGCAACTGCGGCGGCGAGCTGGCGATCAGCTGGACGCAACTCGCGGCCGCACACGATCAGCTCACCGACGCCGAGCGACGTTGGCTCGAGAGCTACACGCGCGTGAAGGGGCTGATCCGGCTCGGGCTGTTCACGCCCGACGTCGGCTTTCGCACGCCGCTCGGCACGTTCTCGACGAAGGCAACGCCGGCGCTCGAATCGGCGTACGGCATGATCGCGGCCGGCGCATCCACTCAGTTCGTCGCCTCCGCGAAGCTCGCGAAGCTCGTCGACGCGCTCGGACCGGACGTCGTGTTGGAGCAGATGGCCGGTGACCAGCGCTGCACGACCGCAGGCGACGATGACCTGATTCTGGCGAGCTACTTCGAGCCACCGAAGGCGAACGTCGATCTCGATTTGGGGCTCGACCTCGCCGCGATCGCGGCCGAGCTCCGCGAGCGCGGTGCGACGCCGATCCGCGGGTTCGGAATGCTGCGCTTGCTCGACATCGATTGGGTGAGCGTGCAGGGCAAGCTGGTCTACTTCGACTTCAACGAATCGTTGCGCGAAGCGGTGGTGGAGCACGTCCACGGCGGATCGTGGTAGGGCGGCGTATAGTCGCGGCATGCGCCGGTACCATTCGATCGACGATCTGATCGCGAAGCTCGACGCGCCCAACCGCACGGCATGCGCGCGGCTCCTCGCCGATCACCGGACGTTGTTCGCGACCGTGCAAGGCTCGACAAACAACCACCAGACGTGGCGTGGCGGCTACCTCGATCACGTCACCGATGCGATGAACGTGGCGGTGGTGCTGCACGAGGAGCTGTCGGGGCTGCGGCCGCTGCCGTTCTCGCTCTCGGACCTCTTGCTCGTCGTCTACTTGCACGATCTCGAGAAGCCGTGGAAGTTCGAGCTCGGCCCCGACGGCGGGCTTCGGCACAAGGCCGAGCTGTCGACCAAAGAATCGCACCAGCAGTTCCGGATGCAGAAGCTCGCGGACTACGGCGTGGTGCTCACCGCCGAGCACGAGAACGGCCTCAAGTACGCCGAGGGCGAGCTCGCGGACTACACGAACAAGCGGCGGATGATGGGCCCGCTCGCGGCGATGGCTCATATGTGCGACGTCGCCAGCGCGCGGCTGTGGTTCGACTATCCGGCAGCGGCCGGCGATCCGTGGCTCGGTGCGGGTCGTGTGGCGGCTGCTGGGTAACGAGGGGGGATGCGCGGGCGACGAGCGTGCTTACAGTCGCCGGATGCGCCGATACCATTCGATCGCCGAGCTGATCGCGAAGCTCGACGAGCCCAACCGCACCGCGTGTGCGCGCATCCTCGACGAGCACCGCACGTTGTTCGAGACCGTGAAAGGTGGCAACAACCACCATGTCTGGCGCGGCGGGTATCTCGATCACGTCACCGATGCGATGAACCTCGCGGTCGTGCTGCACGAGGAGCTCGGGGCGCTGCGGTCGCTGCCGTTCTCGCTCTCGGATCTCCTGCTGGTGATCTACCTGCACGATCTCGAGAAGCCGTGGCGGTTCGGGGATCGCAAGGAACAGCTCGCAGCGAAGGAGTCGCACGAGGGCTTCC
>JACCYD010000546.1 GCA_013696695.1 Deltaproteobacteria bacterium
ATGTTGGTCTCGCTGCGTCTGACCGCTGGCGGCGTGGGTGCCCTCGCGTAGGCCGAAGCCTCGTGCAGGCGATGGAGCGCGACGCCGTCGGGGTCGACCGGCTGGACGCGAATGGCGAGATCGGTGAGCAGATAGATGCACGCACCGAGGAGCCCGGTGGTGACAGAACGAAACACCAGCATGCAGCCAACTGGCTGCAACCGGGTTGCCATGCCCGCGCTTGCAGAAGCGCCGGGTTAGCGCGCTGGCCGAACGAACGCGGTGCCAGCCTGGCACGCGCCGGCTGCGGGCAGTGTCTGTTCGCTCGCCTCGGCCTCGCTACTTCTTGATCTGCTGCGTCAGGTAGTTCTGCTCGCCGACCTGACGGATCAGCTCGAGCTGGGTCTCGATCCAATCGGTGTGCGCTTCCTCGGAGACCAGGATTCGCGTCAGCAGCTCTTCGCTGGCGTGGTCGCCGATGTCACGCGTGACCTTGATGCCCGTGTTGAGGAACCCGATCGCGGAGTACTCGAGCTCGCGATCGCTCTCGAACTGTTCCTTCACGGTCTCTCCGACGCGGAGCTTGTTGTAGCGCTGGAGGTTTGGAACCCCGTCCAGAAACAGGATCCGCGAGATCACCATATCTGCATGGCGCATCTCGTCGATCGACTCCTCGCGGAGCTTGGCGGCGAGCCGGTCGTAGCCCCAGTTCTCACACATCTTTGCGTGGATGAAATACTGGTTGATCGCCGTCAGCTCATTGGTGAGGAGCTGGTTGAGGAGCGTAAGCACCTCGTCATTGCCCTTCATGCGTGTCCTCTCGCTAACGCGACGAGACAGCCGCGATCAGCGGGCAGACCTTACCGAGACGAGATCCGAGGCACAATCGCGGCTGCATCCATTCGCGCCCTTCGCCGCCAACCGATCTCGCAGGTCTTCCACACACGCACCGCAGCCGGTGCCAGCGCCGCAGCGACGCCCGATCTCCTGCACGGTCTGCGCGCCTTCATCGATGACCGCATCGACGTCGCGATCCGAGGTTGGGTGACACAGGCAGACCAGCACGATGAAATTGATAATGCTTTTCAAACCCAGTTTCGTCAAGCCCCTCGTTAACCTTGCGAGATCGCTGTAAGATGCGGGTATACCTCGTGAAGCTCGTGATGTTCATCGCATTTCTTGCCGCAGTGAGTTGCGACAAGTCGAGGTCAGAACCCCAGTCACTACCCGCTCCGGCACCCACCAGCGACGGCCTCGAGCTGCTCTCGACCGGGAGCGCCGGGCAGCGGCTGCTTCGCTACAAGCTCGCGGACGGCACGTCCTCGACGCTGGAGCTCCGGATGGAGGTCGACCTCGCTACCGGTGCCGGCGGCACCAAGCTGCCACAGCTCGATCTCGTCACCCGCGTCGAGATCGTCGATGTCCGACCGAACGGCGCGGCGACCCTGCGCACGACGATCCTCGATGCGAAGATGATCGAGCGTCCCGGTGCCACCCTGCCGCTGTCGGCGGTGGGACAGATGGCCGAGCAGCTGAAGGGCGTGGTGACCACGGCGACGATCGCCCCGGACGGCACGCTCGGCGACACCAAGGTCGACACCAGCAAGGTCACCCCCAGCCTGGTGCCTCAGCTCCAGCAGCTGACCCAGACCTTCGAGCAGATCGCGATGCCGTTGCCGGCGACCCCGATCGGCGTCGGCGGATCATGGACCACCCGCAAGCAGCACACGCAGAACGGCCTCGCCGTGACCACGGTGACGACGATCAAGGTGACCTCGATCGACGGGGACCGCATCGGCATCGCCAGTCAGTCGACGCTGACGGCACCCGATCAAACGATCGACCAAGCCGGCACCAAGGTCGACGTCAAGGACATCGGCGGCAGCAGCTCGCTGTCGGGCACGATCGACCTCGCGAAGGTCACGCTGGTCGGCGAGTCGACCTCGGAGTTTCGCGGCTCGATGAGCAGCCTCGGTCAGCAGATCGCGATGCGCCTCGCGATGAAGCTGACGTTCACCGCACCCGATCGTTGACGAGCACGCGGAGGTACTGGGCATCGAATGGCTTCTCGATCCGCTGGTTTGGCACGCGGTCGAGGAACTGGCGTGCGCTCGGAGTGAACGCGCCACCGGTCAGGAACACCATGCGCGCCGCTTGATCGCCATCGATGGCGGCGATCTTGTCGTGCAGCTCCATGCCGGTCATCTGCGGCATCATCAGATCGCACAGGATCAGATCGAAGCGCTCGCCGGACTGGATGCGATGCAGTCCTTCGATCGCGCGCGTCGCGATGACCACGTCGTGGTCGCGCGCCAGTAGACGCCGCACGGCGGCCGCGATGATCGCCTCGTCGTCGACCACCATCACGTGCGCGCGGCGTGACGCGCAGATCGGGATCAGCGTGGTGGTCTCGGTTTCGATGCTGGCGGCGATCGGCAGGACGACTTGCACGGTGGTGCCGCGGCCGAGCTCGCTATCGATCCGCAGCTCGCCGCCGAGGCTGGTGACGATGCTGTGCGAGATCGAGAGGCCGAGCCCGGTGCCGATGCCCGGTGGATTGGTGGTGAAGAACGGCGTGAACAGGTGGCGCACGGTCTCGACCGACATGCCGGTGCCAGTATCGGTGATCTCGATGATCACGTTGCTGCCCTCGACCGAGGTCGACACGCGGATCTGGTTACGCGCGGCATTGCCTTCGGGAATCGCCTGCGCCGCGTTGACGATCAGATTCAAGAACACCTGCCCGAGCCGCGATTCCGAGCCGCGCACCGGCGGGATGTCCTTGCCGTACTCCTTGACCATGCGCGCCCGGTGCTTGATCTCGTTCCACGCCATCCGCAGCATCGAGTCGAGCATCTGATGCACGTCGACCGCGCCGTCCTTGGTCTCCTCGTCGCGCGAGAAGATCTTGAGGTCGCGCACGATGTGCTTCACGCGGTCGGCGGCCGCGCGCACATCCTCGAGCATCTCGTTGACCGCCTCGAGCGAGCCGCGCGGCTGGAGATCGGCAAGCTCGGACATCGCCAGATCCAGATTCGCGATCACGGCGGCGAGCGGGTTGTTGATCTCGTGCGCGACGCCAGCGGCGAGCATGCCGATCGACGCCATGCGATCGGAGATCATCAGCTGCTCCTGAGCGGCGCGCTCTCGAGATATGTCGCGAAACACCGCGACGGCACCCTCGACGCCGGCCTCGTCGTGAAGCGGGCGCGCGCTGATCGACATCCACGCGCCGGCGTCCTCGCTCGAGCGCCGGACGAGCTCCTGGCGAACGACCACCTCGCCGCGCAGCGCTTGCGCCAGCGGACGATCATCGGGCGACACCGGCGTGACGCGATCCGGAAGGTAGAACCCGGTGTTGCTCCAGCTGCGCGTGGCGGGATCGATGTCGAGCAGCGCCGACGCGGCGGTGTTCCAGGTCAGCAGCTGCCCTTGCTCGCCGGCGACGATCACCGCGTCGGGGACGCTATCGAGCACGCTGCGCAGCAAGCGCGCGGAGCGCTCGATCTCGCGCGCCTGCCGGATCACCTCGGCTTCGGCCTCGCGCTGGCGCTGGCGCTGGGTGACCTCGCGGAGCTCGCGGTCGATCGTCGGCACCAGGCGCGCGAGCTGGCCCTTCGAGATGAAGCCGTGGACGCCGGCCGTGAGCGCGTCGACGGCGATGTCCTCGTCGATCGTGCCCGACACGATCACGAACGGAAGATCGAGACCAGCGTCGCGCACCATCGAGAACGCCTCGCGGCCCGAGAACTCGGGCATCGACCAGTCGGAGATCACGACGTCCCACGGCTCGCGGAGCGCGGCGCGCGTGTCCTCGCGCGTCCAGACCTGCCGATGTTCGATGTCGTAGGTGCGCTCGAGCTCTCGAAGCAACCGGAACGCGTCCTCGTCCGAGTCTTCGACGACCAACAACCGCAACTTCCGCTTCATACGCCTCCCAACCCCTCTTCAAGCATCGGCCATGACCGGCCGACCTAGATCAGTCTCACCGATTCCTCCTGCTTCGACAGGATCCGATGGGGTAGCGCAACGCTCCCGTCACGGACCGTAAGGACCGTTCGCCGCGACTTCAAGTGACGGTTGCTTGACCTGCGTTTACGGAGCGCACAGCGCACCGAACTTCCTGCACGTGCCGCCCGCGAGATCGTCGCAGTGGCGATGCAGGTTGTCAGTGGGATCGAGCATGCACCTCGAGGTGGGCGCGCACGCTGTACCCCACGTCTGGCACAGCCCCTCGGCACCCTTCGCACACGCCTTGTAGCTCTTGCTCACCGAGTCGTACATGCACGCGGCGTCCGGCATACACGCGCCACCGAAGTGGAAGCACGTGCCCGCGCCGCCGTTGAGGCACGTGAAGTATTGGTTCACGCCCGGGTGATAGGCGCAGCTGAACGCGGGACACCCGACGTCCTTGAGCACGCCGGGACCGCCACCAACGGTGGGCTTGCCCGTGGGGTTGTTGGTCGCGATCGCCGAGCCCGAGCCGCCGGTGGGACGCTTGGCGTCGGGCGGATTGCCGCAGGCTGCCACAGTCAGGCAAAGAGCGATCGCGATGCGCACGGCGCGGTTATAGCGCGACCGCCAGACGAACGCCCGACCGTGAGGGATTTGGGTGTAGCGTGACAGCATGTCCGGGCGGCTTCGCCTGATCGCCGTAGTTTCCGCCGCGGCGTGCGGAGGCAGTACCAGCCTGCCGATCGACGCGCGCTGCAATCCACTCGGCGTCACCGCGTGCCTCGCGCCGTGGCCGAGCTCGGCGTTCGAAGTCGACGATCCGACCACCGCGACCGGCCGCCGCCTCGCGATTCCCGAGGACGCACTGCCCCGCGGGGTCATCGATACGGAGATCGATCCGGAGCGCTGGAACGTGCTCGACGGCTTCTCGGCGACCACGCCGATCCTGATCGCGTTTCCGGGCGGCGTCTCGGATCTCGGACTGCCCGCGTCCGACAACATGGATCTGTCGCTCGCGGCCGATAGCCCGACGGTGATCCTCGACATGACCACCGGCGAGCGCGTCGCGCATCACGCCGAGCTCGACCCGGCCACACCCGATGCGCAGGCGCTGCTGCTGCGACCAGCGGCGCGTCTCACCGCGGGACACCGCTACGCCGTCGCGATCACGTCGCGTGTCGTGGCGGCAGATGGTGGCGAGTTGCCGCTACCACCGGGCTTCCGCGCACTGCGGGACGATCGGCGCACCGATCACGGCCTGCTCGAGGCGATGCGGCCGCGCTTCGACGACGTGCTCGTCGCGCTCGACGACGCCGGCATCCCCGACGACGACCTCGTCGTGGCGTGGGATTTCACGGTGGCGTCGGATGCGAGCGCGAATGCCGATCTGATCGCCGCACGCGAGCGAGGCCTCGCCACGCTCGCAACGTATCCGAGCTTGTTCACGATCACCGCGGATCGCCGCGACGCCAGCGGTCGTCGAGTCAACGGCACGCTCGACGCGCCGCTGTTCCTGTCGAACGGCGGCGAACCCCGCCGCGGGACGCGCCTCGTGCGCGACGCCGCCGGGCTCCCGGCGGTGCAAGGCCTGTATCGCATCCCGTTCACGGCGAGCATCCCGGCCTGTGCCACACAGCGCGCCCCGGTGCCGATGGTGATCTGG
>JACCYD010000554.1 GCA_013696695.1 Deltaproteobacteria bacterium
GCGCGAAGTCGGGTCCTTCGTGGAGCACTAGAACAGAACCGACCGCGAAGCCCATCATTAGGTGAGACATCACCTGGTGTGGATTTCGCGATCGGTTCCGTGCAGCGTCACGCGTTCGTATGACGAACAGCGCAGGTGACGCGCGGTCAGCGGTTCCACGGCCGTTTTGATCTGAGGCCGACATCGCCGATCACGTGTGACCCGCGAAGCCGCCGAGGCGACCTTTCGACAAGGCCCCTCGAGCCAGCACGAGTGCTACTTCCTGCGTGAAATGTTGAGGACATACAGATGCAGGGAAAAAACCTGCGACCTTGTCCGCCAACAGCCTCACAATACGCACTGGGGAAGGAGCACGAATGTTTGCTCGCTGGCTCGTCCTATTGTTTGCGCTCGTGGGTTGTGTTGGAGACGACGCACCATCTGGGGATGACGAACCGCTTGGCGGGTCACGCACCGTGACCGGCGAGGTCGTCGACTTCGAGACCAATGCGGCCGTCGGTGGTGCCGCAAGCGTGTCGACGTCGGGCGTCCTGCCGGCGCCGCGCGTCACCTCGCAAGGTGCGTCGTTCACGATCGAAGGCATCCCCGACAACTCGACGTTCCAGATCCTCGCGTCGGTGACGCCGACGCATCGTCCGACGTTCGGACCGTCGATCGATGTCCTCGTCGAGAATGTCTCGGGGGTCGCCACCCCGGCGGTCAGCGAGACGTTCCTCGCCGGCCTGGCGACGGCGTTCGGGGTCTCACCCACGGCGGCGCGCGGCGTGTTGCTCGCGCAGCTCGTCGACGACGGCGGTGCGCCAAAGGCCGGTGTCGCCGGCAACCAGCTCGTGCTCGCGGGCGGCGTCGATGGCCCGTTCTTCCTCGACGCGAACCTCGCACCCGACGACGGCGCGACGTCGAGCTCGGCCTCGGGCTACGTCGTGTTCTTCGAGGTCCCCGCCGGCGTCGCCGAATTCGGTCAAGCCGCAGCCCCCACCGTCACGCTCGTGATGCCGTCGTCACCGGTCAACGCGGGTGCGGTCACGATCGCACGCGTCGTCGTCACCGATGGCGCGCCCGAGCTGCCCCAGAACGTCCAGTTCGTGCGCGACATCATCCCGATCTTCCAGCTCGGGGGTGGTGGGCGTGGCTGCGCGGCATGCCACTCGGGTGGCGGCATCGGTAAGGATCTCGGCGGGCTCAAGCTCGACGGTCCGACGCAGCAGGTCTACGCCGAGCTCAAGGAGGATCCGACGCGGATCGTCCTCGCGACGCCCGAGACTAGCTTGCTGCTGCGCATGCCATCCCGCGAAGATCCCGCGGACACGCATCCGAACGTCACGTTCGCGAGCGAAGCCGATCCCGACTACCTGAAGATCTTGGTGTGGATCAGCGAAGGCGCGCTGCAGAACTAACCCAGGATCTGCTTCACGCGGGTGATCAGCTCTTCCATCCCGCCCTCTTTGGAGATGAAGCCGTCCACCTTCGCCGCCTGGGCTCGCTCGTGCAGCTCGCCCTTCGATAAGCTCGAGAACAGATAGATCGGCGTGGTGACGCCACGCTCGTTGCGCAACACCGCAGCGACGTCGTCGCCGAACAACTCCGGCATCTGCACGTCCATGAGGATGAGGTCGTAGCCGGTCAGGCTCTTCGACATCAGCTCCTCGAAGGTGGTCCGCACCGAGACCTCGTAGCCGGCCTTCCCCAAGGCATAAACGGCGGCCGCCTGGATGATCGGGCTGTCTTCAACGAGGATAATTCGCTTCATCTAACGCTCTTTCGAAATGCCATCATCGCCGACTAAGAGGGCGGGACTGCAAGGGAAACCTCGGGATCACCGTGAAGTCGACCTGGTGCGACGGGAGCAAAGAGAACTCGTCCGGTATCTTGCACCGGAATTGCCCGGTCCTGGATAATGGTGGAATGCGCGTTTTCTGCACCACGATACTTCTCCTCGGCACCGGCTGCTTGGGCGACGACAACCGGCCGCAGATCGATGATCCGCTGGTTCCCGAAATGGACGGCATCGGCGAATTCGGCGAGCTCGTCCCCGTTCACGGTGTCCACCGGGTCGCCGCGGTTTGCGACCAGCGAGCCTGGGACATCCTGCCCGATACCAAGCACCTCGACGTCGCGGTGGTTCAGACCAGCACCGGTGCCTCGGTGTTCGGCGTCCCGAAAGCCGGCGGTGCCGTGCGTGGCTTCCGCGTCGATCAACGCGGTGACGCGTTCGACCGCGACGTGACCACGATCCGCGACGACCGCAACTACACCGCCGTGTCCGCGAGTGTCGCGGCCGGTCGGCTCGTGGTGGCCTCGGTGGTCGACGACAAGATCGCGATCGACATCGTCCGCGACGATCTCGGCGCCGTCCACGGCCTCGGCGATGTCTCGGGATCGTTGGCCACCGACGTTCCGATGATCACGTCGCGGGATCAGCAGGTCGCGCTCGTCGGCGGACCGTTCGGCGTGTTCGCGAATGGCTTCACCGGTGCCACCTGGGCAACGACCGGCGAGACCGCGGTGACGAAGAGCTCGATCACGTCGCTGACGTCGACCAAGTACCTCGACGACGCGGTCTTCGCGTGGTCGACGGACACCAAGGAATGCAACCTCCAGCACTTCGCGACGGGCAGCACGTCGACGCGCAAGTTCGGTTGCGAGGGCGCACGCATCTCGATGAACGAGACGGATGCTCGCGGCATGTTGGTGTTCGAAGAGGCCGGCAACGTCTTCCGGTCCAACATCTACCTCGGTGGCGGCGACGAGCTTCAGGTCAAGGTGCCGGTCGCCGAAATTGCGCGCTCGCCGCGCGTCGTGTTCGACGGTACGTATCACTGGGTCAGCTACATCGACGCGCGCGGTGACGTTGTCGTCGGCTTCGTCGACGAGCGCGGAAACCTGGTGTCACGCGCCCTGGAAGGCACGGCTCCGGCGGAGAACGACGCGTACGACCTCGCCGTGTTCGCCAATGGTGTGTGGGTCGTCGGCGTGAACGATGACGGCTTCGGTGCACAGCGCATGTGCATCCAAGACAAGCTCGATCAGTAGCCGACGTCGCAGAGGTCGAGCTTCATCTGCTCGGCCGCTGCGCGAAGCCGCGCGACTTGTTGCAGATCCGTGTCGCGCCGCGTGGTGATGCGGAGCTCGCGCACCGTCGCGGGTAGCGAGTCGAGGACGCCGATCGCTTCGTTGATCAGGATCTCGCTCCACGGGCTGTTCGTCGTCGGGCCGACCGTGAGCGTCGCCGTGCGATAGCCGACGTCGCCGCCCCGTGTGAGCTCGAGGAACGTGGTGTGGTAATCCGGTCCGAGCTCGAAGCGCAGATGGTTTGTGGGCGCGTCGCGCAACATGCTGGCAAACAGCGCGAGTGCCGGACCGCGATCGACCGTCCACGTGCCGCGGTAGTCGAACACGAAACCGATCGTGTCGAGGCGATGGATCAGTTGCGAGCCCGACAGCGGCGCGACGATCAGATCCGGCGATGCGACGACGACGAGCTCGCGCAGTTTCGGCAGCGCGCTGCAGCTGCACAGCGCCGCGACCTCCTGGGCTTGCGGCACGTAGATCCATCGCCCTTGCACGCCCGGCCGGACCGAGTCGTTGTTCTCGAGCGCATCCTCCCAGTGCTCGTCGGTCTGGACGCCGGCGTAGCGCAGGGCTTCGATCGGTCGCTCGGTGCCGACGAGTAGATCGTTCCACGAGCTTGGCAGCTCCTCGTGATTGCGAGCCTCGTAGGACGTGAACGACAGCCGGCGCAGGCCCTTCATCACCGGATGCAGCGCGATCAATGCCGAGCCCGAGATCGTGCGCACCGTCGCCCACGCGGGATGACCGGCGAGCTTGCGCAGCCGATCGACGTGGCGGTTGTCGACCTTGCACTCGGAGAGGAACCCGCGCGCGAATTCGTAGCCGGCCATCACCACGGGTGCGAGATCGCCGAGCCATTGCTTGCCGTAGACGGTGAGCAGCTCCTTCTCGCGCTTCTTCGCGTCGCGATCGAGCTCGGGGCGAAGCTGCAGCGAGATGAATTCGCCGCGCGGATCGCCGCGTTCGAGAAGGGCGTCCGCGTAGACCAAGCGGGGCGCGTCGTCATCGGGGTTGTCGTGGATGGCTTCGAGCAGCGCCTCGAGATTCTTCGAGCCGCGGCTGAGCTTGCCGACGCCGATGCCGGCCTGCGTGAGCATGCCGAGGATGTCGGCGACCTCGACGGGCTCGGAGCGGACGATGCCCGATGGAATGGTGGCGCGCAGCGCGGCGATCTTGGTGCGCAGCCAGCTCTGCATCGTCACCGCGACGCCCTGCGCGTTGCAGTGCTCGAGGCGGCGCAGCTGTTCGGTGTCGGTGATCGTGGCTGCGAGCGGAAACAGCGCGGTCCAGAACGGCCGTGTCGACCCCGCGCGATACGGCACGTGATCGATCCAGTCGACGATCGCGGCATCGATGCGTGGATCGGGCATCCACCTCTTGATCCACGTCAGCCGCTTCTTCGCATCACCGGATGACACGTCGGTGAGCGTGTCGAGCAACATCGGTATATCTTGCGGCGTCGCCTTCGCGGCGAGCGCGTTCCACGCGGCGATCGCGGCCATCGTCTTGCCGCGCAGGTTCGGAGACGTGCGCAAGCGGGACGACAGCGCGAGGATCGCGTCGGCGAGTGAGGTGGAGGGATGGGTCTTCCAGGCGACGAGCAACGCCGCGAGCGCGGCCGGCAGCCGCCCTGCGCGCACCGCATCACGTGCCGTGGCGAGCGGATTCGCGGGTGGCAGGTTCCGGCGAGGTTGCTTCGCCGCTGCCTTGTTCGGCTTCCGCGCGACTGCCATTCCCCGCGGAGTATTGCGCGACGACCGGCCGGGGTGCACCCTCGGTGCGCGTGTCGCTGGAGGGAAAGATCGTGCTCGACCGCTACCTCGTCGAGGAGGCGATCGGCCGCGGCGCGATGGGCAGCGTGTATCGCGGCCGCCACATCAAGCTGCCGCGTAAGGTCGCGATCAAGGTCCTGCACCCCGATCTGCTTCACGAACCGAACATCGTCGAGCGGTTCCATCGCGAGGCGAAGGCCGCCGCGAAGCTGTCGCATCCGAACGTCGTCAACGTCCTCGACTTCGGACAGAGCGAAGGCCACGAGG
>JACCYD010000564.1 GCA_013696695.1 Deltaproteobacteria bacterium
CTTGATCCTTGTTGTTCTCTCGCTGGCGACCGCTTGTACGACCGCTGGCGACGACGGCAGCGAGGCCGGCTTCATCGACGGCGGCAAGGCCGACGGTCCGAGCGCCGCGGTGGTCTCGGCGGCGAAGCAGCTCGCGGAGAGCTTCGAGTTCGACGGGGCTTCGGACACCGAGATCGATCGTGCCGACGCGCCGGTCACCGGGCCGAGCCCGGTGCGCGCCGCATTCCTGCTGCACCGATCCTGGGAAGACAACGACCTCGGCGCCGCACGGCTCTATCGCTGGCGCGTGGCCGGCTACCGCGTGTGGGCGGTGCGGACCTCGACCGATGGCGACGACAGCTTCATCGAGTTGTTCGATGGCCGCGGTGAAGCGTTCGCGAGCGGCGTCGGTGGGTTCGTCGCCGACGGCGCTGGCTTCCGCCCGACGATCACGTGGGATGCCACCATCGGCGCCGTGCGTGACCGGATCGCGCCGCGCGACATCTCGGGTGACGTCGAGGGATTCTGGTCGAAGCTCGATGCCGCCGGCGCGCCCGATAGCACGTCCGGAGCGCGGATCACCAAGGCCGAGCTGACCTCCGCGGTCGAGCAGCTGCTCGCCGGTGCGCCGACGACGAATGCGATCGACGGCTGGGAAGTTGCCGCGGTGTATCGCGCGCTCGCGGATCGCGAACGCGAGTGGAGCTATGGCAGCCGCGGACTCGCCGGCGAGATCGCCGAATTCTATCGCGCACCGTTTGTCACGCTCGGTGGGATCACCGCACCGAGCATCAAGACCGTCCTCGGACTGCCGACCGCGCTCTCGACCAAGATCGGGCTCGCGCGTGTGGCGCGGCCGCAGGAGTTTTTGATCGGCTTGCCGGTCATGAACCAGCTCGCGCAGAAGCTCGGCGTGTTGCCGGCATCGGCGTTACCGACGACCAAGGGCGAGCTGACCGCGCGCCTTCAGGCGGCTGGCGCCACCAGCACCCAAGCGGCACACGCGCTCGAGGTGCTCGGCATGAACGATCGCGACGCGCACATCTTCCGCGGTGGCGCGTTCACCAGCGACTCCGGTCGTCCGACGCAGGTCCCCGGGACGGTGTGGTTCGTCGACAGCCCGGCGTCGTCGTTCGTTACCGTGCTGCGGATCGTTCCGGACGCCAACGAGCTGACGACGTTTGGCGCGCGCGGACTCGACACCATCGAGGAGCTCACGGGCACCCGCCGCCCGGCCACGCTCGTGCAGGTTCGGCCCCGTCTCCACGGCGCGATCCTCGATCTCGAATACACGCGCCCCGATCAGGGCGTGCTGGCGGTGTCGTTGACGCTCGGCACCGCGGCCACCGTCAGCTTGCGCGCGGTGTCGCCGAGCATCGATCCAGAGCTTCGTGGCAACCTCGCGACGCTGATCACCGAGGTCAAGGGCGGCGAAGCCGACGTGATCGCGGTCGTCGGTGAAGGTCCCGCGTATCACGTCGTGTACCGATCGGGTGCGGCCCAGCCGCGGCTCGCGCGCGTCGACTTCGGGCCACGCACCGTGTCACTCGTGCAACCCACCACGCTCGCCGATGCAGTCCGTCGCGCACTCGCGCTCTCCGCCGCGCGGCATCACGCCGAGCGCATGGTCGCCGAGGTCTCGCCGCTCGCCCAGCTCGAGGTGTTGCTACGCACGGCGTGGGCAACGCCGACGGATCTCGAGACCGTGACCGCAGACTCCGCGGTCGGGTTCGACCCGGCCACCGAGCTCGCGCAATTCATGCTCGGGTCGGTGTGGGGCGACAACGCCGTGTTCGTGACGTATCGCCGCAACGGCGAAGTTCGCATCGAAGACTTCAACTAATCCTCGAACTGACCCGTGGCGTCCCGATCGCGCTCGTATCGTTTGGTGAGCTGAAACGCCGGCAGCCACGACTCGCGACGGACGACCCAGCTCTCGTAGGTCGGCATCAGCTGGTCAGGCGCATCCAGCGATCCCAGGTGCACTTCGATCTCATCGGCGGTGCGCGCGAACACCGGCGAGCCACAGCGGGGACAGAAGAACCGCCCCGCGTAGTCCCGGGTCTCGCCCTCGATCGTCACCGCATCCTCGGGGAATATTGCGGACGCGCTGAACAGCGCCCCATGGTGCTTGCGACAGTCGAGACAGTGACAGACGCCAACCCGAGCCGGGCGACCCGATGCCACGACGCGAACCTTGCCGCAGAGGCAACCACCCGTGAATCGGTTCATCTGCGTCTGTGTACAACGAACGCCGTGAACCGTGCGGTTGTTCGCCGTAAGCTGGCCACGTTCGAGGGCCACTCCTCGCGGTTCGGCGCCGAGTAACTCGGCCACCGAGCTCGCGAGCGGCATCGCGGAGATCCGGTAGTAACTCAGACCGCGCGCAGGTTCGCCTTGCGCGCCGGCACGCGCTCCGGATCGTCGGGCCAGTCCGGCTTGCGCAGGAACTTCCACAGCCCGGAGGCGAAGCCCGCGCCGTGTGCGGCGTGCAACACCGGGAAGATCGCCCAGATCGTGGGGATGGCCCCGACGCCGACCTTCGCCCCGACGCGCACCGCTTCCGCGCCGGTGGCGAGGGCGTACGTCGCGAACGCCGCGCCGGCGATCGGCCACAGCGGCGGGATCGCGAGCAGCGCGGCGGCACCGCTGACCATCAGGAACGGGATCACCGGGCGCATCGTCGGGAACCGCCCGAGCTTGAGCAGCGTGCGCGCGCGGCCGATGCCGTACTTGTAGTACTGCGTGGCCAAGCTCTTGAACGAGTCGCGCGGAAAATAGTGCACGACGATGTCGCGCGACAGATAGATCTGGCCGCCCGAATCGAGGATGCGCTGGTTGAGCTCGGCGTCCTCGTTGGTGACCGCGCCCGGATCCCAGAGCCCGATGGTCTCGAACACGCGGCGGCGGAAGGCACCGAGGAACACGGTGTCGACGAAGCCTTCCTCGTCGGAGTTGCGATACCGCGCGTTGCCGACGCCGAGCGGGCTCTCGAGCGCGGCACACAACGCGCGCTGGAACGGCGTCTTCGCGCGGGCGCGCTGGGCACCACCGACGTTATCGGCGCCGGTCTTCTCGAGGGTCTCGACGCAGGTGCGCACGTAATCGGGCGCGTACTCGGCGTGGACGTCCATGCGGACGATGATGTCGCCGGTGGCTTGCTTGACGATCAAGCCGAGGCCGGCGGCCTGCAGCTTGGCCGGGTTATCGACGAGCTTGATCCGCGGATCGCTCTCGGCGAGCTTGGCGAGGATCTCGCGCGTGCGATCCGTCGACCGGCCATCGGCCACCAGGATCTCGATCTGGTCGGCGGGATAATCCTGCGCTTGCACGCTGGCGATACACGCCTCGATGAAATGTTCCTCGTTGAAGGCGGGCATCGCGATGGTCACGCGCGGTTGCATCGCCGACTATGTTAGCGCGTCTTGCGCGCCACGTGAACGCCTGCGCCGAGGACGAGTAGTCCGCCCACGATCGCGAGTGGGCGCAAGGGCTCGTTCCATGCGAGCACACCGACGCCGACTGCCACGAGGGGCTCGGCAAAGGTGAGCACCGCCGCCCGTTCGCTGCCGATCCGGGCGAGGCCGATCGCGAAGATCACGCCCGAGCCGGCGCCGATCGTCGCGCCCCCCACCGCGATCAGTCCGACGTCGGCGGGGGCGAGGTCGCCGCCGTACGTGAGGAGCAAGGGAGCCAGCAGCACCGCACCGATGAGCGAGTGGTAGGACATCGCCTTCGTCGGCCCGACCTCGAGGGCGAGCCGGCGCACCACGAACATGTTCCCCGCGTAACACACGGCGGAAGACACGCCGAGGACCACAC
>JACCYD010000601.1 GCA_013696695.1 Deltaproteobacteria bacterium
GAGAGATCCCGCCTGCATCGACTGGGCGGCGGCGAGTCGCGGCGGCGCGATCGTGGCGTGATAGCGGACGTCATCCCAGGTTCCACCGAACAGCACCCGCGCATTCGCGCCGGCGACGACCAGCACCAGCAGGAGCGCCACCTGTGGGAGGGCGCGACGACTTGTCCACGGGTGCGTCACGGTTGGTACCGGCCGAAGGCAGCGGCCACAGGTGTTGCCGCGGTCACGGGCGCATATCTTGACACCAAAGCCTGGGGGGCCGAAAACCCGTAGGCATTGTTAGGCCGTTGGATTCTCGTCGCGACTCTCATGGCCGCCTGCGGCAACTCGAAGGGGCCGCCGCCGTGCGCGGCCGTCGGTTCCAAGCTGGTGTACCTCGCACAACGCGATCTCGACACTGCCGCGGTCGACGACCAGACCCGCCGGCTGGTGCTGGATCAACTTCCGGCGATGCGAGATGCGCTCGTCCATGCCTGCACGGATACCAAATGGGATCCCACGGTTCGGACCTGCATGGTCGATGCAACTGATCACGCCAGTTTCGAGCAGTGCGAGGGTGCGTTGACTTCTACGCAGCGTGAAGCGCTCGAACGCGGCGTGCCGGACGAGCGTTAGCCCATCGGGTCATGGTAAGACCAACGAACTGGGATGGAGATCGACTTCCAGTACGCGCTCACCGATGAGCAAGCTCGGTCGCGACTCGAGCTCCTCGGCGCATACCTCGCGAACCGCCACGGCATCAAGGTGACGTGGCTCGACGAGCTGCGCGCGAAGTTCTCGGGCAAGTACCTCGTCGTGCGCATCGAAGGCGAGCTGACGATGAACGCTGGCAAGGGCCAGTTCAAAGGTGAGGATCCGGGATTCCTGTGGCGCGGGCGCGCCAAGGACTACATCGAGAAAAAGCTCGCGAAGTACCTCGACCCCAACGAGGACCCCGCGCAGCTCCCTACGACCGCCTGACGATCAGCGGCCCTGAGACGCGAGCTGCTTGACGGCGAGCGCCACGGCACGGTCAGCAGCGGTGGCGCTCAGGCCTTGGCGCTCGAGACGGCGCTGCATGCGCTCGATGATGCTCCACAGGGACATGTCGTTCGAAGCCTTCATGAGTGTTCTCCACGTGTGACGGAAGATGTCGGTCTAACCACGCACCGACCTTCCTGATTCCCTGGAACTTCGTGCACGGCCGGTGCCGAGCACCCAACAGGCAGAACACGCTTCGCCGCGCATGGTTGCACCTCGTTCGGGGTACTCCGATGTAGGTTGCGAAACGTGAAGCTCGTGACCTGGAATCTCAACTCGATCCGCATGCGGATGGCGCGGTTCGTCGCGTGGCTCGAGCGCGAGCAGCCCGACGTGGTGTGTCTGCAGGAGACCAAGGTCGAAGACGCGGGGTTTCCAACCGCCGAATTGACCAAGCTCGGCTATCACGTCGCGACGTTCGGGCAACGCAGCTACAACGGCGTCGCGATCCTGTCGACGCAGCCGCTCGTCGACGTCACGCGGAGGTTCGGTGAGGACCCACAGGATGACGATGGTGACGCGCGCGTGATCGCCGCGACCACGCACGGCATCCGCGTCGTGTGCCTCTACGTGCCCAATGGCCAGGAGCTGACGAGCGACAAGTATCCCTACAAGCTGGCGTGGTTCGGCCGGCTGCGCGCGTACCTCGATCGCACCGCGAAGCCGACGGATCCGCTCGTCGTCTGCGGCGACATGAACGTGACGCCCGACGATCGCGACGTCTGGTCACCGGAGAAGTGGAAAGATCAGATCCACTGCAGCGCGCCGGAGCGAGCGGCGTTGCAGACCATGACCGAGTTCGGGCTGGTCGACCTGTTCCGCGAGAAGTATCCCGACACGCGCGCGTGGTCGTGGTGGGATTATCGCGGCGTCAGCTTCTTCAAGGATCAGGGGCTGCGCATCGACGTCATCTTCGGAACGAAGTCGATCGTGGATCGCACGACGTCGGTCGCGATCGATCGCACCGCCCGCAAGGGGCAGGACGCCAGCGATCACGCACCCGTGATCGCGACGATCGACTGATCGATCACATCTCGAAAGAAGCTAAAGCGGGAGCTCGGCGGATTCGCGCAGCGCCTTGGGCACCGGCGCGAAAATCTCGGGACGCACCGGCGGCTCGGGCTTCGTCACATTCTCGCGCTCGGGCTCCGATGCCGCGCGCTTCGCGAGCATCTCGGCATCGCGCTTCGCGAGGACGCGGTACGCGACAATCCAACGGTTCACCGCCGTCGCCGTGGAGGCCACCGCAACGACAGTCATCGTGCCGCCGAGGATCGCCATGCCATCCACCACGGCAGTGGGCGATTCGGGCGCCAGCGTGTACCAGGCCGCGAGCAACGTGCCGCTGACGATGATGAAGATGCGCTCCGCGCGCTGCATCATGCCGCCGGACAGCTCGACCTTGAGGCCCTCCGCGCGTGCGCGCGTGTAGCTCACCATCATCGATCCACCCATCGCGCCCATGACTGCGAGCAGCCACACCGAATCGCGGAGGTACCAGACGTACCCTGTGAACACGAACAGCTCGCCCCAACGATCCGAAACCGAATCGAACAGCGCGCCGGACTGCGTGGTCTTGTTGAGCAGCCGCGCGAGGCGACCATCGATGATGTCGAGAATCCCGGCCATCGTGAACAGCCACGCGGCGCTGCCGAGCTGGCCCATGCCGGCGGTGACACCCGAGGCGGCACACATCAGCAAGGAGATGGCCGTGATCGTGTTCGGCGAGACCCGGCCCAGCAGCAGCTTCTCGAACGGCGACAGCACCCACAACAGGTAGCGGGCCATGAAGAACCCGAAGAGCTGGTTGTGCTTCACGCCGCCGACGTTCGGCGGTTTCCCGATCGCACACATTCCG
>JACCYD010000611.1 GCA_013696695.1 Deltaproteobacteria bacterium
TCCCGGTATAGGTATCGGTGAACGCGCGACCGAGCGTGACGGCCGGGTTCGCGAACGACGTCGACGCCGTGAACCAGTACGCGCCGACGATGTAAGCGGCGACCGCGAACGGCACGATCGCGGCGCGCGTGCGGCTGACCGCGATCACGACACCGATCAAGCCGAAGGTGGCGACGGCTTCGCTGAACAGCTTCGCGAAACCTGATCGCTCGGTGGTGGAGAACATCACCGGATCGAGATCGAACATCGCATTGGCGATGATCGCGCCCGCGATTGCACCCGCGAGCTGCGCGACGACATAGAGGGCCGCGCTGCGACGCGGAATCTCCCGCGTGATCGCCATGCACACCGTGACCGCAGGGTTCAGGTGCGCCCCGGAGACAGGTCCGAACACGAGGAGGATCGCGACGAGCGCACCACCCGTCGCGAGTGCATTGCACAGGAGGATGATCGCCGGATCCTTGGCGAGCGACTGCGCCATGATGCCGGAGCCGACGACGGCGGCGACGAGCAGCGCCGTGCCGACGCCCTCTGCCACCAGCTTGCGTGACAGCGTTACTTGCACGCTCCCGGTCCGCACGCCTTGCGAAGCTTCGCGTGGTCGGCGCGGATCGCGCTCTCGGCACCGAACGCGCGCGTCAACGTGTCGAGCATGGTCTCGACGGCCGCGTGTTCTTGATCGGCGATCCGGTAGTAGACCCAGGTGCCATCGCGGCGTGCATCGACGACGCCGTTCATCCGCAGGATGCCGAGCTGACGCGATGCGTTCGGTTGGCTGAGATCGAGCGCGGTCACGATGTGACAGACGCAGAGCTCGCCATGCGCGAGCAAGGCGACGATGCGGAGCCTGGTCTCGTCGCCGAGCGCGCGGAACAGCCGGGTGAGCTCGCGGACGCCGAGGTCGGCGGTAGCGATCGCGGTCTGCATCAGATCTCCTTCGCGAGCTGTTCGAGCTTGGTCCGGATGGTGTCGCGCGCGGCGCGGAAGCGCGCGAGCATCTCGTCGCGCGGCAAGCCCTCGCCGGCAGGATCGGGAATCGGCCAGTGGAGCCGGCGCACGGTGGCCAGGAAGACCGGACAGACTTCCTCGGCGCACAGCGTGATCACCGTGTCGACCGTGGCTGGATCGATGTCGTCGACCGACTTCGAGATCTGCCGATCGAGACCGATGCCGGCCTCGCGCATCACCTCGATCGCGTACGGATTGACCATCGACGGTGCCGAGCCTGCGCTCTGGATGGTCGCGCGATCGCCGAACAACGAACGCGCGAGACCTTCGGCCATCTGACTGCGCGCCGAGTTGGCGACGCAGAGAAACAGGATGCTCGGTCGACGCATGCGAAGTATCATGACATGCAGATATCGTTATGTGTGCATGTGATTCGAGAAAGTCTGCGTCCTTTCGGCAAGCAGCCCGTCTTGCTGGATAGGAGGCATGTGATGACGGATTCGAACGCAGATGACATTCGATCGGTGGTTCGCGAGGTCTACGGCAGCGTGGCCCGCGCGGGGTCGACGGCGGGTTGTGCACCGGGCTGCTGCGCACCTGGCTCGATCGGCACCGCCGCTGCACTCGGCTACACGCCGGAACAGATCGCCGCGGTTCCGGACGGAGCGGACCTCGGGCTCGGGTGTGGCAACCCCGCCGCGATCGCCGCTCTCCAGCCCGGTCAGACCGTGCTCGATCTTGGAGCCGGTGGCGGCTTCGATTGCTTCATCGCCGCGCACCAGGTCGGGCCAACCGGGAACGTGATCGGCGTCGACATGACCGCGGACATGGTTGCGCGCGCGCGCGCCAACGCTGTCAACGTGAAGGCCACCAACGTCGAGTTTCGACTTGGCGAGATCGAGCACCTGCCAGTCGCGGACGGCACGGTCGACGTGATTCTCTCGAACTGCGTGATCAACCTGTCGCCCGAGAAGCGTGCCGTGTTCGGCGAGGCGTTCCGCGTGCTGCGGCCCGATGGCCGGCTCGCGATCAGCGACGTCATCGCCACCGGCCCGATCCCGGCGGAGCTGCAGACGCAGGCCGCTGCACTCGCCGGGTGCGTCGCGGGTGCCGCGCCGATCAGCGACGTCGAGACCATGCTCGCGGCCGCGGGCTTCGTCGACATTCGCGTCACGATCGTGCCGCGCAGCGCCGAGATCGTGGGTGGCTGGCTGCCCGGCATCGAGAAGTTTGTCGCGTCGGCGACGATCGAAGCGCGCAAGCCGAAGCCGGGCGAGAAGGCATCGCCGTGCTGCGAACCGGGGTGCTGCGCGTGAACCCGACGCCCGCGCTGTGGCAGGACGTCGCGTCGCGACTGCGGCCGTTCGTTGCCCGCCAGGTTCCGCCTGGCGAGATCGACGACGTGCTCCAGGACGTGTTCGTCCGCATGCAGCGCGGGCTCGGCTCGCTGCGCGAGGAGGAGCGGTTCTCGGCGTGGTTGTTCCAGGTCGCGCGAAGCTCGGTCGCCGAGCACGTGCGCGTGAAGGCGCGGCACCCGATCGCCGAGCCGGTCGAGCTCGCTGCCCCACCTGCGGAAGACGATCGGGAAGCTTCGCGCACGCTGTCGGCGTGCGTGTCGCTGTTCGTCGCCCGCCTGCCCTCGCCCTACCGCGAGGCGATCACGCTCGTCGAGCTCGAAGCGCTCACCGCGCGCGAGGCCGCCGGGATCGTCGGCATCTCGGTCTCGGGGATGAAGTCACGCGTACAACGCGGCCGCGCGCAGCTTCGCGCGATGTTCGAGGCGTGCTGCGAGATCGCGCTCGACGCGCGCGGCAAGGTCACCGAGTTCGCGCCGCGTCCCGCCTGCCCTTGCAACGACTGATCAGGGCATGTCCTTGGGCGGATCGAGCTTGTTCGGGCACTCGAGCGCGCCGAGGAACGCGACCAGATCCGACAGCTCGGCGGCCGACAGCTTGCGATCCTCGAGCAACGCGAACTTGTTCTTGTTCGTGATGCCGCCACCCGCCATCAGCTTGACGGCATCCTCGAGCTTGGCGACCGAGCCATCGTGGAAGTACGGCGCGCTCTTGCTCACGTTCCGCAGGCTCGGCACCTTGAACGCCGCCCAGTCGGCTTCGGTTTTGGAGACCTTCATGCGGCCGATGTCGACCTTGTCGGCCGGGAGGTCGGCGCCCGCCGCATCTTTGATCCCGATACCGACGTTGAAGTACGCGCCGCCTTCCTTGCCCATCGCGCTGAAGTGCGGCGCCGTGTGGCAGAGCAGGCAGTTGCCCTTGCTCGGCATCATGAACACGTCGAGCCCGCGCTTCTCGGCGTCGCTGAGCGCGGCCTTGTCGCCGCCCGCGAACCTGTCGAACTTGGTGTCGTTGCAGATCATCGTGCGCATGTACTCGGAGATCGCGCCGATCGCGTGCTCCGCCTTGATCGGCGTGCCCGGATACGCCGCTTCGAACAGCTTCTTGTAGCCGGCCACCGCGGCGAGCTCGGCCGCGCGTTTATCGAGCGCCGCGACCACCTCTTCGGGCTTCGCATCGCCCGGCGCGCCCCCCATGTTGCCGCCGCCCCACGCGCCCTTGACGTTGTCCTCGAGCGTCTTCGCGCGACCGTCCCAGTAGAACGCGTTGTTCCAGTAGGCGACGTTCCAGATCACCGGCGAGTGGCGCGGTAGCTTCTTGCCACCCGAGCCGATCGCGAGTGGATCATGACCGCCGTTGCCGTCTTCGTTCTTGTGGCAGTCGTAGCAGGACAGATCGTTCGCGCCCGACAGCCGCTTGTCGAAGAACAGCGCGTTGCCGAGAGCGACCTTCTCCGCGCGCTTCGGATCGTCGGCGAGAATCAGCTTCGGCAACGGATTCTGCGGCAGCGTCGACGGCAGCTCGACCTGTACCGCAGGGGTGCCACTCGCCGAGCCGGTGCCCGTGCCCGGATCGCCAGACTTCTTGCTTCCGCACGCGAGAAGCCCGACAGCGAGGACGGCGAACAGCATCTTCATCGTCGCGCAATCTAGCGCACCGGCGCGTCAGTTGCCGGGTTTGTCGTTGAGGTGCGTCAAACAGTCTCCCAGCGGCCCGCACTCGGTCTCTTCCTTCACACAGACCTCGAGGACGCGGACCCGTCGCGACGATCCATAGTCGCCGCATACCTTCATCCACTCGGCGGTGTGCTTCGCGAGCACGTCGGACGTCGTGTTGAGGTCGAACTCTTTCTGGGTGACCTTGCCGGCGGCGAGGTCTTTCTTCGCGTCGTCGAGCGCACACGCGGTGAGCTTCTTGCCAACGGCCTCGCACGCGACATCGCGCCGTTTCTCGAGCTCCGTCCGCGTGTCCTTCACGGGCCCGGGCGGATCGTCGCTGCCACTGGTAGGTGACGTCGTTTGCTTGCCGCCGCATGCGACGAGGAGCACGAACAAGCCAAGCTTCATGGCGGAGCGGACACCAGCAGCGCGTTGCGGTTTCACTTGAGCTCGGTCCCTTCGGTGCCTTCATCGTCGATCGGGCGCAGGCACTTGGCCTCGAGCTCGGCGATCGTCGAGATGCTGTTGATACAGGCCGCGACCTTCGCGGGCTCCTTCGCGCAATCGATCATCACCATCTGCGTGTTGTCGGCGACCGCGCCATCGACGTGCTTCGGCTCCTTGGCCTCCGCTTCGGTGCGATACAGCTGCTCGACTTTCGCACGCGCGCCTTCGCACGGGCCGGAAGTCGCCGGCGGCGTTCCGGATCCGCTGCCCGTGGTGGGTGGCACGCCCCCGCCCGAACACGCGACGACGAACACCAGCGCGACCTTCATGCGCCCGACCCTACCATCACGCGAAAGCCTTCGACCGCCCACGGCGGCGTGGTGATCCGCCCGCGATCGGTCAGATCGAGGTGCATCGGCGTGA
>JACCYD010000623.1 GCA_013696695.1 Deltaproteobacteria bacterium
GCCCGAGGCTCGCGACCCGTTCGCGGTCACGCGCCAAAGCTCCGTAGACCCAACTCACGCGCTCGCGAGATGCATGCCCGGAATTGCCGGCTGGCTTCACGTTACGATCGTCGCGATGTGGAAAAGTGCTGCGGCGATCGCCGCGCTAACCCTTGCGGGTTGTTCGTGGGCCTTTCTCGAGAAGCCGCCGAAGCACACGACCGCGCGACCAGATCTCTCGTGCGACGATGATTCTCGGCTACCACTGATCGACGGCACGATCGCGATGGCCGGATATGGAGCGATGCTGGGTGGCCTCGTCCTCGCGATCTATCGCGATCCTGGGAACACGCCCGAGGGCTACGCGTACGCCGGCGGGATCTATGGCATCGCAACAGTGGCGGTGCTCGCGGCGCTGTCGTCGCGTGCTGGCGAGCGGCACGTGCACCGCTGCGCGCGACTCAAACGAGGGACGCCGTCGTGACTCGAGCGCTCGCAGTTGTCGCGATGTTGGCGAGTGGCTGTTCGTGGATCTTCGTCGATGCACCACCACGCCATCCGCCGCCGTCGGTCGCCGTCGAGTGCGACCGAGAACACAAGGCCGTTGCGGCTGATCTCGCGGGCTTCGGGGGCTTGCTGGTGCTCGGGCTGTTGTCGACGGCGCTCGCCGGTCTCGGTGACCTGGATCGGACGGGCGCATTCGTGCTGGGCGGGATGGCAGCCGGCGCCGGGGTGTTCGGCACCTCGGGCTACTACGGGATGCATCAGCTGCGTCGCTGTCACTCGCTGAACAACCTCGCGATCGACTGATCGTCAGGAACCGGAGCGATGATGCGTGGCCGGCTGCGCGACCGGTGGCATCGGCTGCGCGGCCAGCTGCGCGCCGAGGAACCCGGTGCCTGCGCCCGATGGCAGCAGCGTGATGCGCGACGGCCCCTCGAGGATGCGCTGCACCTCGAGCACCTCGAACATCGCCGATGCGATCGTCGGATCCTCGCCGATCTGACGAAGCGCGGTGCCGACGATCTCCGGGCGGATCGCCGCGGCGCGCGCGAACTCCACCGCGGCGGTGCGCTCGGCACCCGAGGTGATCACGCTGACCTGGTTCGCGCCGGTCTGCTTGATCGCGGAGGTCACCTGGCGAAGGCGGTTGGTCACCTTCTCCTCGATCTGATGGATCATCTGCGCGTCGCGAAAGTGGACCTTGCGGATGTAGACCGAACCGACGCGGAAGCCCCACTCGTGGGACGTCTCGGAGACCTCTTCACGGACCGAGTGCGAGAGCTCGTGACGATTCTCGAGCAGCTTCGCGAGGGGCATATTGGAGAGCTCGCGAATCGTCGCGTTCGAGACGTTCGCGCGAAGCGAGCCTTCCGGATCCTGATTCTTGAACAGGTAATCGGTCTGGTTGGAGATGTACATCTCGTACCAGACGCCGATGCCCATGGGCGCGCCCTCCTCGGAGTTGACCGGCTGGCTGCGGAGATACGTCTGATCGATGCGGAGGTCGAGCACGTAGCGCTTGCCGAGGAGCGGCACCAGCAACGAGCGGACGCCGATCTTCGGCCACATCGAGTACAGGCCGGGTTGATCGAACACGGCGACCACCTTGCCGAACAGCGTGTAGACGTGCGAGCGACGCTCCTGAACGATGATGTAGAGACCGATCATCCTGAGGAAGGCGAACAGGATCGGCATGGCGATCCACCAGCCGAGAAACGCGATGCCTGCGATGGCGAGGAGCTTCACTGGCGACCTCCGTTCTCGAGGAACACTCGATCAGCTTTGCTGAACAGGCCGAGCTTGACGTTGCGGACGTAGCTCTCGAGGGCGCCGGGGCCCTGCTTCTCGAGAGCCTTGAGCTGACCGGAGAGCGCGCGCAGCGGCTCGACCTCGGCTTGCGCGCGCAGCGTCTCGATCTCGACAGCGCGGCGGGACTGCACGATGCGTTGATCCGCGGAGGCCGATGCGAGCGAGATGTCCGACGACACCTGGTTGTGCGCGGTGTTGATCGCGGCAAGCGCGGACTCGACCTCCTCGGGAGGATCGATCTCGGTGATCAGCGAGGCGTCGAAGTGGACGCCGTACCGCGCGACCGACGACGCGCACTCCTTGTCCATCACGTCGTTGAGGTTGCGAAGATTCTTGCGGAGGTCGTTGATGGAGACGCCGATGCTGTCGGCGAGCCCGGTGGCTTGCACCGGCGTGTCGGTGGGCAAGATCGGAATCTTCGACGCCGGCGCTTCGAAGTTCGCGATGCGCTCGCGCAGGATCGAGACGAAGAACCCCATCACGTGGGAAGGCGGATGCTTGACGCCGAACAGGTACGCGTAGAGGTTCTGCTCGGAGACGCGGAAGCGAACCTGGCCGCGCAGGCCGACGTTGAGGTGATCCTTGGTGACGGCGTCGATCTGCGTGCCGGCCTTGTTCGCGTTCGGCTCGTCTGGATCCCACGCCATGTTGACGGTGCGCGTGGCGATCGAGATCTTGTGCACGCGCTGCCACGGCCACCGGAAGTACGGACCGCCGGGCTGGACGACGCGCACCTGCGGCCAGACGTAGCGCTCCTTCTCGGAGTCGGACATCTGCGTGCCCTCTGGCGTGAACACCGTGGTCGCACCGGTCAGCCGCTGCGCGCGACCGAAGCTGGTGACCACCGCGCGCTCGTTCTGATCGACGGTGAAGAAGCCGAGCAGCCCGTAGCGCACGACGAACCAGGCGAGAAACCCGATCCCGATCCCGGCCATCCAGTCACCCGCGCTCGCCGACTTCAGATACTGAACGACCTGATCCATGCGCGGACTGTCCCCCCGTGGGTCAGGCCTCGCAATCGAAGCGGCGGGGATTCGCTACTCTTGACCGACGACGTAACGGAACCAGGCACCGTCACCGGCGGAGTAGGTGACCTCCGGGCCGAGCTTGCGCAGCTTCGCGGCACCGGCGTCACCGATCGACGTGCGCGACACGTCGAGCTGGTTGAGGTTCGAGAACAGCTTCGCGT
>JACCYD010000511.1 GCA_013696695.1 Deltaproteobacteria bacterium
AACAATAACACCGCGAGCCCGCCGGCACCGATCGCCGCGTACAGCATCCACACCGACCGCGACGGCGACGACAGCTTGTCGGCTGCGGACTTCGCCGGCGCGTACTCGGGATCGAGCGACACCGCGCGGCGGTACTCGGGGCCGCCGTCCTTGCCGGACGTCTCGAGCGCCTTGCCGAGCGTGAAGTGCTGCGCGGCGAGCGACGCCTTCTTGGGGTCGAGGCCGTAGGCCTTCGAATACGCCGCCGAGGCATCGCTCCATTTGTTCGCGGACTCGAGCTGCTTGGCGTGAGCGACGTAGACCTTCGCCATCTCGACGCGCTCAGCGCGATCGGGATTGATCGCGACCAGCTGGTCGAGCAGCTTCGTGGCACCGGCGACATCGCCCTTGCTGGACAGCGCCTTCGCGGCGTCCCACTGCTTGCCATCGCGCTTCTTGCGCTCGCCGTCGTAGAAGGCGAGCAGCCGCTTGGTGACGTCCTCGAGATCGATCGGCGTGACCTTGACGGTCTTCTCGCTGTCGCTGATCGACGCCTCGTCGAGCGGATAATCCTCGTGGAGCAGCTCGTTCGCCGCCTTGCGCAGCTCGTTATCGGCGAGCTCGCGATAGGTCAGCCACAGCGGCTTCGGGAACCTGGTCTGCTTGCCACCCGGCAGCTTGAGATGCTGGCGCGGTGCCGGCGGCGGCGGGGGACCGGTGATGTACGCCATCCAAGCGCTGCGCGCGGCGTCGCGCACGAGCTGCGAGGCGGCATCGACGTGATCCCACACCGCGTGCACCGCCTCCCGATGATGCGTCTCGCGAAACACGTCGAGGATCGCGACTTGAAGCGCTTCGTCGCCGGTCGCGGCGCCGAGCGCCTTCGCGGCATCCTGGCGATCGAGCCGCTCGAGCTGCCACGTCGCGTAGCGCCGGCGATCGAAGTTCTTGCCCATCGATTCGCGGGTCAGCGCCGGAATCACGTACGGGTCCATCTTGCGCAGGTAGCGACCGCATTCGTCGCGATACACCATCGACGTGTCGGCGAACGCGGCGTTGAAGATGTACTGCGCGCCGCGACTGTCCTTGCTCGCCGACAGCGCGCGGATCGCGGCGACATCGGCGATGACTTCGCCGGTCGCGTCCGACGGCGACGACTCGAGCAGGGCCTTCAGCCAGTCGACGTCGTCGTCGGCCTGGAGCTCCTTGTTCGACGGTCGCGACCACGGCACCGTGAACTTTCCGGACTTGTCGGGCACGGCGGCCTTGATGCCGACCAGGATCTTCTTTCGATCGGCGACCTCGTGCTGGTGGGGCCGCACGAGCCACTCGCCGACCGTGTCGATCGCGTCCGGCGCGAGCTTGATCAGCTCGGCGATCGCCTTGTCGCGCGAGGCACTGTCAGGCCCGGCGACGATCTTCTCGAGCACGGCCGTCGCTTTTGCGTCGCTCGGGCCGGGCTTCCTCGCAGTAGGCGGCGCCTCCGGCTTCTTCGGCGGAGCTGTTTTCGCGGGCTCGCCACGCGGGCGGCGGCGCGTGGTCGTCGGCGCCTTGTCCTGCTTGTCGTCGGCGACGACCGGCGTCACCAGACCGAACACCAGCAGGGCGAGCACGACGCGCATCATCGGAGAGCAGACTTTTAGCGCGCGCAGCGTCCCGGGCATAGGGCTGGAACGTCGTGCCGGTCGCTGCGATTCCCTCAGTGCAGTCGCTCCGGTGAGACGCGCTCGCCGGCGTCGACGAACTCGAGGAAGCGGAGACCGATCGCCCGCGTCGACGTGGCGGTCTCGCCGATCGCTCCGAAGTTCAGGTAGTGGTGGTGCTTGACCTCCGCGCGGACGACGATCTCGTCGAGCAGGTCGTCGGCACGCGTGTGCTGGAAGTGAACCGTGACGACGGTTCCCAGCGGCGGCGCGTAGCTCATCTCGACCAAGATCCCACCGGTCGACACGTTGCGAGCGACCGCGCTGGAGTCGCCGTAGAGCTCGCTTCCGATCATGACGAGGAACGCCTTATCGAAGCGGCTATGGACCCGCTTCTCGAGCGGCAGGGCGGCGACGGCGACGGCGGGCAGCTTGTTGGGTTGGATGTCTTCTAGAACACCGGACAGGTCGAGACGACGTTTCACCAAATAATGATCAGAGTTCGAGACCCATGAAGTCAAAAATCTCACCTTTGCCTACATCGCGGCGCCGATCGCCAACGACCTTTGTCTGGCTCTGCTACATCGCCTTCGCTAGTCTCATGGCTCGTGCGTAGCGTCCTGTCGGTCCTGTTCGTCGTGGTGTCCCCGCTCCTCGCGGCGGCCGATGAATCCAGTAACCCCGCCTTTCTCGGCGTCGGCATGCATGACCTCGGCAGCAATCCAAACGGCATGGCGGGTCCGTGCGTCATCGACACGGTCACCAGAGACAGCGGCGCCCATGTCGCCGGTCTCCGTGGCGGCGACATCATGATCGCGCTCGACACCACGCCGATCCCGAACTGCGATGCGCTGGTCAAGGCGATCCAGGATCGCGAGGCCGGCCAGCACGTGAAGATCGAGATCCAGCGCAGCGGCATCGCCACCACGCTCGAGGCGAACCTGCCGTCGCGCGCCGACGTGCTGCGAAAGCGCTTCGTCGGCAAGCCGATGCCGCTGACCACGCTGATGCGCGTCGAGGACGAGAGCGTCGGTGACCTGACCTCGCGCGGCAAGACCACGATCGTCGGCTGGTTCGATCAGAGCCGCTGTACGAACTGCGCGTCGGCGTTTGCCAAGATCAACGATTGGATCAAGGCCAAGGGCAAGTCCGCCCCGATCGCGATTTACGGCGTCACCACGGCGAGCAGCATGTCGGTGCCCGAGACCGCCAAGAACCTCAAGATGGCGCAGCGCAACTTCGACGTGCCACTGATGGTCGCCGACATCGAGACGTTCGGCGAGCTGTCGATCACCGACGTCAAGCGCATCCACTTCATGGTGATCGATTGCCGGGGCATCGTGTCCTATGTGACGCCGCTCAAGCCCGATGCCGACGATCGCAGCGCGATCCTCGAAGAGATCTACGCCGCGACCGATCAGGCCGCGCGTCGCATGAAGTAGCGAATGCTGCGCCCGGTTCGAGGCAAGCAGCCTGTCGTAGGGCGCGACGTGTTCCTCGCCGAGACCTGCGCTGTCATCGGCGAGGTCGAGCTCGGCGACGAAGCTTCGGTGTGGTACGGCGCCGTGATCCGCGGGGACGTCATGCCGATCCGGATCGGCGCGCGCACCAACGTCCAGGACGGGACGATCATCCACGTCACCTCGGAGCGGTTCGGCACCACGATCGGTGCCGACTGCACGATCGGCCACGCCGCGATCATCCACGCGTGCACGGTCGAGGACTTCTGTCTCGTCGGCATGGGCTCGATCCTGCTCGACGGCTGCGTGATCGGCAGTGGCAGCCTCGTCGGTGCAGGTGCGCTCGTGACACCGGGTACCACTATCCCACCGGGTAGTCTGGTGCTCGGATCGCCGGCAAGGGTCAGGCGAGCGCTCAACGACGCCGAGCGGGAGCAGATCCGCTACGGCGCCGCTCACTACGTCGAGCTAGCCCGGGACTACCTTGCGGGCAGCGAGCGATCCTCGGTACGGTAGTAGTCAGTTGGAAAATGAAGCGGCGATAGAGAACCGCCGTCTCATGATCGACGCACGCATGCACCGCGATCCTCGAGCCTGCATCGGACCCCCACGCAGCCTGGCGTTGCGCGTGCTCGCGATCACGATGCTGTTGCTCGCGCCGCGGCTCGCACGCGCCGACAAGATCGATGACCTCGTCAACGATCTCGACAACGACTCCGATCGCGTGCGGCTGACCGCCGTGCTCGCACTCACCAACCAGCTAGCCCCGCGCTCGATCCCGGGGCTGGTCAAGCGGCTGCTCGATTCCGGCGAGAAGAAGAACATTCGCGGCCTCGCCGCGAACGCGCTCGGCAAGGTCATTGGGGGCGGTAACCCGAGCGCGGCGCAGAAGAAGCAGGCGATCGACGCGCTGACCAAGGCCAAGAACGACCCCGAGCCGTTCGTGTCCGCAAAGGCCGATGCGGCGCTCGCCGATCTGGGGACCTCGTCCGGGCCGGCGACGCCTTCACACGGGGGGCCCGGCGGCGTCTACGTGAACGTCGGACCGATGTCGAGCCGGACGAATAGCCCGGCCGATCCGACCTATCGATCTTCGATGGAGAAGACCGCCAAGTCGACTTTGGGGCGCATTGCCCCGACGTACCAGCAGACCTGGTCGGGGGGCGGTACCCCAACCAAAGCCCAGCTCGCCCAGAAAAAAATCGCGGGGTTCTACGTCGACGGCACGCTGAACACGGTGACCATCACGAAATCCGGGAACAGCGCGGAGGTCTCTTGTAAGGTCAGTATGTTGCTTGCCGATTTCCCTGATAAGTCCGTCTTCGGCCTCCTCAACGGTGGCGCGAAGGTTCAGGGGAGCGCCTCTCAAAAAGATATCGAGCTCTCCACACAGGATTGTGTGCAAGCAGTGATGGAAAGCTTGATCACCAAGCAAATTGTTCCGACGATCAAGACCAAGATCTAACCATGGCGGGCGAGCGCAAGTATAAGCGGAGCTGGAAGAACCTCTTGATCAACAAGAGGTACCAGCTGCGCTTCACGCTGTTCATGGTCGGCCTGTCGACGCTGCTGATGACGGGCCTCGGCATCTGGATCATGATCGTGGCGAACGAGACCACGAAGGTCGCGATCACCAGCGAGCGTGGCAAGAGCTGCCCGAAGGTGCCCGCGATCCAGGCGCCCTACGAAGAGGTGCCGGATGCGCCGCCACCGTCGATGAAGTTACCCGACGCGCCGACGCCCGACGCACCCGATGGCGCGCGGAAGCGGCCGAAGATCGACGTCACGCTCGACGAGATGGAGATGGCGAAGCCGGTGCAGATCGTGCCCCCGGTTCCCGGTGGCAAGAGCATCAACTTCGAGAGCGACGGCCCGACGCACAAGAAGGGCGATCCGGACCCCGCGAGCGGCCGCCGCTTCGAGAGCGACGGCCCGATCGTCAAGAAAGGCGATCCGAACCCGAAGAGCTTTGGCCGTCGCGTCGTCGATCACTGGACGTGCGAGCTCGGCATCGTTGCGAAGGCCAAGGACCTCGAAGCGAGTCACACGCGCATCCTGATGGTGCTGATCGCCGCCTGCATCCTGCTGGTCGTCGGCCTCGCGATCTACGGCATCAAGATGACGCACAAAGTGGCCGGCCCGCTGTTCAAGGTGCAGCTCTACCTCGCGAAGATGAAGGAAGGCCGGTTCGACAAGGTGTGGAACCTGCGCAAGGGCGATCAGCTGGTCGAATTCTACGATCACTTCAAGCAAGCCCACGCGGGTGTGGTCGCGCTCGAGACGAGCGACATCGAGCGCCTGAAGAAGGCGATCGCAGCCGCGGAGAGCGCAGGAGCAGGCGACCACCCGTCGATCGTCGAGCTGCGCACGATGCTCGAGCGTAAGGAGAAGTCCGTTGAGTGATCCAACGGCGGCCGGCCTCGGACCGGGAGCGAGCCAGCGCTACAAGCGCAGGCTCTCCAACTACCTGCTCGATAAGAAGCTGCAGCTTCGCTACATCCTCGTCGTCACGATCCTATCGGGCATCATCGCCGGTTCGCTCGGCTGGATGATCTACAACCAGCGCCACACGTCGACGCTGTCGATCGAGGATGATCTGCAGGCGCTCGTGGAAGACGCCGACGACATCAAGGCGATCACCGGCGACTACGAGAGCGAAGATCGCATGCTCGTCTACAAGATGGTCGGCGCGGGCATCGGCCTCGTCGTCATCCTGTCCCTGTACCTCGTGATCATGACCCACAAGGTGGCGGGGCCGCTGTTCAAGACCTCGATCTACTTCGATCGCATGGCGCAGGGCAGGCTCTCCGTCGTGACACCGCTGCGACGCGGCGACATGCTCCAGGACTTCTTCGAGAAGTTCAAAGACATGCACGATGCTGTCAGACAGCGCGCGATCGACGATGTCGCGGCAATGGAGAAGGCCGTGCAGACGCTGCGCGAATCACGCAACCAGGG